>MHYA01000142.1:13326-29325 GCA_001825675.1 Planctomycetes bacterium GWF2_42_9
CCCCTTTTGAATGAGGTGAATGCCTAAAAACGTCATGTTTGGGATTAAGCTTTGGGTTGTAGGCTACAAGAAAAATGTCGATACCATATTTTGACGATTGCCGGGCTAATTGTGCCAGCCTCGACCGATTAAATTTAGCCTGTGGATTTATCAAGCTACGGAATTGTTTGGGAGCTGTGTCTATATAATCTTCGAGCAAGGCCATAACTGGCATTGCATTTATACCCATACGTGCTAACTCTATAAAATTGGTGTCTGATTCACGTCCTTGAATCCATGCCTGAGTCGTATTAAAGCCACCCCAAAAATCCGCGCCCATATGAATTTCGACGGCAGCTTTTACAATTTTTTTACCACGCGGCAGAAACAGGTTTCGTCGCAATCGCCAGTAATTGGATAAATATAAGCTCCCTTGTAGAAGGGATTGTTCCGAATTTGCGCGTATAACCACACCTTTCTTGCTGACGTTTAATTCAAAAGAACGGCCCCATCGCGAAGCATCTGCCCTTAAAGATGAACAAATAAGCTCGAAAACAATACGTGGAATATTATTATCATGTCGATCAGCATGAGGACGTAATCTTACGCCAAAATTAGAAAACAGCAACTGCTTTAAATCATTAATCCCAATATAAGCAGGGCCATCATTGCTAATCTCTCCTTTTGTGACAATTGCCCATGTATTATCGATACCAACCTCGCCTACCCCTGGCTTTACCAAAGATGACGTAAGTTTATGTGATGGAGGATTAGAAATATGATGCCAAAAATGCGAACGTCGAACTCTTCCGATCTTGCATACCCAGCGATCCAAAAAATCGTGTTTCATGTCTCTCAATTACCTTAACTTGCGGCTCCGCAACATCGAGAAGATTATCTATCATTGGTGCGCGGATAATGAATCTTATATCAGTTTAATAACAAGTGTTCCGATCACCGTTAAAATTCAGTCACATTTTCGTGTTACAAAATCTTAGGCCAATAATTCTTTTAAATACTCATTTTTTACAGATTCTACACGAGATTCCCATAACAATTATCGTCACATGCCAATGACTCGAACCCTCCACACAAAAGCAATAGCTCGCTGGAATGTCTTGCTTAATTCAGTCCGCCATCTCTGCTGTCGTCCACAAACACACATTGTCTATGCGCGAACCGGAATATTAACTTTCGATCAAAATACGCGAATTATCGCTATTTCCATGAATGATATAAGCTCAACAGCGTACGCTTTTTCTTTGCAGACATTTAGATGTTTTATATTGTTATCAATCAGGCAGGCCTCGATAAAAGCGTAACATTGCCTGAGCATGATCTTTTTTTTGCCACAACTAAATGCTTTTTGAATGCCATTAAAGTACAAGGTTTGACAGAATTTTATCCATCTTTGGACTCATCGGCTTGGCACCATTGGCGGTCATTTCAAAACCGGTTTCAATCCTCGCCCCATTCCATTCAGGATGGCCAAAAAAGCTAACATCTACGCAAACAGTCATGCCGGGCACCAAAACATCATCGCTGTTAGGACCGAAGAATGGCGATTCTGCCTCATGAAGGCCGATTGTGTGAACAAATGGGCATACAAGATATTTTAGAAGATTATGCTTTTTAAAGTACGCTCTGGCAGGAGCATCAATTTCTCTTCCGCTTTTACCAACAACAAGTTGAGCTTTTGTAAGGTTAAAAGCTTCGCTTAGATGCTTAGCGCATTCCTTTTGATTGTCAGTATATTTACCCGACACTGCGACAGTGTTACCGAAAACACCCGCATAACCTTTTATCTTGGGAGCAACGCCCAACATCACCATTTCCCCAGAACAAAGTTTTTTGGCGCTTGCGGTAGGCACGACGGCATTTGCACGTTCGCCACTGCCCACAATAGCACTGAACCCAAATCCACTGGCACAATTCTTGCGAGCAACATACTCCCCGGCTGCCGCCACTTCAATCTCTGCTACACCAGGCGCGATGACTCCCGTCATGGCCATATAACATTCGTCAGCAAGCTTAAACGCCATTTTGATTTGGTCAACTTCCCAATCACTCTTGATGTATCGGAGTTCAACATATTCACGGGTAATGTCGATCCGCTCCACTCCATCAAAACCATCAACAATTTGTTGATGGCAATCAGCAGGCATTCTGCCTGCTCCGACCAAACCAACGCGCTGAATTCTGCCCAATGTTGTATTAAGTTCGGCAAAAAGTTTTGGAAAACTAACGATCGTCGCATTCGGATATTCTTCGTCCGGCACCATGAACACAGGAAAATTACGTGTTTCTGCAATGGCGCTGTCCATTTTCGCAAAAGGTTCGCTTTCAGGACCGCCAAGCAGTAAAGGCTCACCCTGTTTAGGAATTAGAACGGCCCCGCTCTCAAATTGCGGACACCAACCGGTTAGGTACCAACCATTGCCAATATTGAATTCATCATAGTAAACCAAAACTATATCAAGATTCTTGGCACTCATTATTTCTCTAAGCTTTTTAAGTCTTACATCCCGCTCATCTTTTGAAAGATAACCCATAGTAACTCCCGTTTTATATTTTATGAATTAATTGCAACTTTACTGCGATTAGCAACACCAGAACCTAATTTAATGTTTCGAATGAAATGCTCCAATGGCTTGACATTGTCAAACAAGGCAAAGCTTGTTTTGGAGATCAGGCGAGAACCTTTCAGATAGCCATCCAAAACTTGAGCGCCGCCGATAGTTTCAAGTTCAAAAAAACCCAAGCCCTCGTCACCGTTGAAGATGCTGTAATTATCCTCAGCGGAGAAAGGTCCCTTGGGCTGAGCATTATCAGCTATGTTAAAATACAGACCCTCCGTCTGTCCAACAACCTCACGGATACAAAGAAGTCCTCTATTACGATCATAGAAACCTATGAAAGCCGCGGAAGAGTCGTTCTTTATTCCAATCTGCCCACGTTGCTTACTGTCTGTTTTGTAAAAAAAACCATTCTCGCCATATTCAATCTTATTTCTTGGATCATCATAGAAATCAAAATTTATCGAACCCTGTGGATTATCAACTTTTGCGAAAGACATCGTGCTGTCACTTGCGACAAATTGCTCCAAAGACCAACAAGCCAGGAGTGCTTCTTCAATACGTATATTATTCTTAATCGCGATACTGTCATCAACCGTATAGGAAAATGCTGCGATGGGTTGCAACTCCTCAATTATTTTGGAAAGTGGGGCAATTGTAAAATCTCGTCGCAACACAGTATGTATTTTGATTCCATTTCTGTTTACAAGAACGGTTTCTTTTATAGCTCGCGCTGAATTCTGATTTTGAGATTCCAGAAAAAATGGCTCGTTGTTTATTGCTGGTTGAACATACCATGTATTGCTATCATAGTTGAACCCGAACTGACCACCTTCCGGCGCGGGCCAGAAGTTATTTCCTCCATAGTTGTTAAATGAACGAATTGGCATGCGGACATTTTCAATATCAATTCTATGCAACAGAACGCCATTGATCTCACAGAAAACTCTTGCACCTAAATCAGGAGCAAAAACAATCCTAGCGATGGAATCCTGGTAAACAAATCCGTTTCTTCTCTTTAGATCAAATAAATTATTAAAACTGCTCATTGATTTTAATCCCCGCCATCCCTTTCACCGTTGCGAATTCTGCTCCTCGTTCTCGTAACATTACAATAAGTTTATCAAGTTGCCTTACCGCGAACTCGCCGCAATTCTTGACAATAAAAGGGTCTGGCAATACCCCACCTTCACCATAATGAATTATGCCTTGTGGCATCTCATAGAACTCCCAAGGATGCATATAAAAGCATAAAGCCGCCGGAAAGTTCTTTTGCTGATAAAAGTCTAGCATATTTTCAACGTGCACCATTAATGCCTCAGCACTCTCTGTTCTAAACAGTGGCCATTGGTCACGGTCTCTGCCATGAATGTCCTTGCTTTCGATGGTCATGTCCGCAAAATTCGGAATTTCGACAATCCTCATGCCGCCTTCGGCTGTCCAATCTTCCCGACTTGGATGATACGGAATCAATCTTTTCTGATAATAAAACATAGGATAAGACGCATCAGCCACATAACCGAGGTCCTCCAAAGCATTAACCATTGCAGTGCTTCCCCATAGTCGAGGTGCCCTGAAAGATGTAATTTTTTTACCGAGAACATCCTGTAATATCTGAGTAGCCAAGCTTAGGCGATGATAACATTCCTCAGGCAGAACAGGTTTTAGACCAGGAATCGGGATTATCTCATCACCAAGCGTTTCATGACACAGACTATGACAACCAATCTCATGACCAGCCTCATCCACGTTTTTCACCACATCGGGATGTAATTTGGCTGCTTCGGCCGTAAAGAAAAAAGTCGCGGGTACTTCGCTTTTGGCAAGAATCTCAAGAATACGAGGTGTACCATAGACCAATCCATCGTAGAAAGGCGTCCAACTGCCAATATCTGTTTCCATATCGAAACTTAATATCGTCGTGTACTTCATAAGGTGCTGTGCCTTTAGGTACTTTCTCTAACTATCAAAGTCGCCTTGAGTACCTTTTTTATTTGTGAGACATCACTTTTGCCGCGGAGGATCTCGACTAGAGATTTAACCGCTTCATAACCAAGTTGGGATTTTTCGATTCGCACCGTGGTAAGGGAAGGCACCGTGAAAGAGGCGTGTCCAATATCATCAAAACCCACAACTTTAACATCCTGTGGCACTCGTATTGAAAGATCTGAAAAGGCACGTAACGCACCAATCGCCAACTCATCATTCCCAAATACGCCATCGAAATTCAATTCTTTTCGAAAGAGCTCGTACACAATTTTATAACCAGATTCGGTAGTTAAATCAGTATTCACAACTCGCACATCTTCAAAGGCAGACAAAAAAGCTTCAGCGGTCGATGTCACGGCTTGACAAAAATAATGATCAGGTGAAGGGCCCGTAAGTACGAGCAACCGCTTTGTGCCCCGATCAATCAAGTGTTTAATAGCTTGCCTGCATCCACTCATATTATCAGATTCTATCGATATGACATCAGCCCCTGTCGGTAAAGGAGCATCCACTAACACAATATTATTAACATATTTCTTGATAGCCGCTATCTCATCGGCGCCAAACTTTCCTGCCAAAATAATGCCGCAAAGCCCCGCCACAGAACAGACTGATCGCAGTCTGTGCCAAGAAGCCTCGAAATTTTCTTGCCAATGGCTTTGGAGAAGGCAGAGTCCGTTTACAGCAGCTTCTTGTTCAGCGGCCATTGCAACAACCGAAAAGAAACTCTCGCTAGCTTGCAAATCAGAACCAAATACTAGAGCACAACATAGATTCCCTTTAGCTACAAGGTTATCCTTCGAACGCATCGCACGGGCGGCAGTAGATGGCAGATAACCTAAATCCTGAATTGTTTTTATAACTAACTGTTTAGTTTGAGGGCTTACCGAGCTACTCCCACGTATCACTCGTGAGACAGTCATCCTGCTCACGCCAGCTTTTTTACACACATCGATAATAGAACTACTCATAATATTTTCCTACAAATGTTATCGTTCCCATTTGTTGTACCAAACCTTATTGTTCAACGCAATACAAAAGTTACAAACTTTTTTCAAATCAATTCCTAAGCAATTGGAAGGTCAGCTTACGTTAAGTACACTACAGATCCTGATTCCATCGTCACTGTTCTACTTTTAAAGAATCTAACCTCTACAAATATAATTATCCTATAATTTCTGTGACATTTTAATAACTTTGCCAGTATCCGACGATTGCGTTGCGGCCGACGCTATAACCACAGCCAATCGTCCGTCTAACAAGCCTGAACGCGGCGATTCTCGATTTTGGCAAACTCTAAAGAAATCATGCAGTATCTTCTCATCAGCTCCTCCATGCGAACCCGTGTTTTCATCGCGAAGATCATACGTAAGACGCTTTTCAGTATGTCTCTGTGTAAAATGAACTATATTTTGTTCCGTATCTCCTTCCACTGTGCCATCCGTTCCAATGACTTGAATGTGGCGCGTTGATCTGGCTGCAAGAATGTTCACTGTATATGTGGCACGTACATCATTGTCATATTCAATTAGAGCAATTCCATTGTCGAACGTGTCTTTTTCAGAATTGTAAAGACAGATATCCGGCGACATAGGACCTCTTTGATCCATTCTTAATTCCAACTGACGCCATGCTTCTTCATACCAGTGATCTACCGGCTTGTTTACATCAAAAAAGTCTGGACAAGTCCCCTTAATAACACAATCTCTACACCTCGGACCTGCGTCTGGTATTGGTTTATAGTGCGATAGACTGGCCGTTGCAAATACAGAATTTGGCTTACCACCCGCTATCCACGTAATAAAATCAAAATCATGACAAGCTTTAGTAACCCACAGACCACCACTGTACTTGCGCAAGCGATTCCAGCGGCGAAAGTAGGTTTTACCGCCATAATAGCATTCATTAGCCTCGATTGTTGTTATTTTTCCGAGTTTCCCCTCCGTTATGAGGTGGTGGATTTTTTCATGTACAGGGCTATGTCGCAAATTAAAGCCTAAATAGCAAATGGATAGTGACCGCTCTGCTACGGCAATTATCGCGTCACAATCTTCAACTGTCGTAGCTTCTGGTTTTTCTAAAAACACATCTTTGTTAGCCTTTAGAGCCGCAATAGTGGGAGCTACATGGGCATAGTCTGGTGTTGCGACCATTATAGCGTCAATGTCATCCCTATCCATTAAACGATCGTAATTCGCACAAATCTCAGCATTCAGCTGGTATTTTTTGTCCAAAAATTTAGCTTTTTCTTGGTTTATATCAACCATAGCCATAAGTTTAATTTTTTGCGGATTCTCCGCAATATACTTACAAAATGCAACCGTACGCAGTCCTGCGCCAATTATGGCAACTCTCATCGGAGTCATTGCATCAGCCTTTCAAATATTTGTCAAAAAAATCAAAAGCCTTGTTGCCCGAAAAACGATGGTCGCCTCCGAATAAATCAACCTCATAGTTATCTAGCACACCTGCAACCTCGAAGATTTTTCTAACTTCCGTACTGCAGCTTAATGCCTCAGCCTCATGAAAACACTTATCATGAACTCCAATTTCCACCAACAATGGTTTGGGGGCGATCAATCCATGAAGATCCGGCACATCGCACAGGGCAAACAACCCAGGCAAGTATTGTGAACCACAAATATTGCCATTCTCAATCGCAAAGTTCTTGAAACGACAGCTATAACAAATAATATCCGCTGCTCTTATGCGTTCATCCATCAAGGTGATCCATGTCGTCATTGTGCCGCCAAAACTCAGGCCCATTGTGCCAACCTTATTATTTTCAACGCAACCGAGTTCGCAAAGATAATCTATGCATCGCATAGCATCCCAAATATCCAAAGTAAGCAGATTGATACCCATTAGACTGCCGCGGATATAGTGGACATTACATTTATCTCTGCCCGGATATGGATTTCCGCCGTCAGATCGCTCACCGAAACCACGATAATCAATTGCCATGGTCACATAACCATGTTTTGCCATTTGCAACCCATAATCATAATTAAATCCTGCTATCTCTGTATTTCTATCGACAAAATATTTTGACCGGACACCCATGACTGAATCTTTTGCATATTCACCGTGGCCGTGATTGCAGAGTATCGCAGGACAAGGTTTTTGTTTTGCTGATTTTGGCATGAATACTAAGGCTGCTACCGACATATCGGATTCAGTATCAATCACTACTCGTTGCTTAATGAGGCCTTCCTCCTCTATTTCCCAAACAACTTCAGCATTGAGCGGCACACGAGTTGGCATTGGCCCAAGCAATGATCTTAGTTCTGCTAAGAGGCATTGTTTCCATGACAAGAAATCCTCTTGACTCTTCCCGCTAAAGCGAAATGCCGGTTTTATTGCGTCGGCCTTGCGATTGAAATACTCTATCATCGAGAAATTACGGCTTGTTTTCATATGCCTTTTGACCTGAACTTTTTTAAAAACGAAATCCTTTTGACACAAGTTCGTTTGCAAACTGGCTAGACTGCGTTGTCTTCAAAAAAATATCGTGATATACCACAAAAGTATAGTCAACCCTACCGCCACATACCATCCAGTCTTGCCTACAAACAAACCAAAGTATTGTTACCGTTCACGTATATTACTGTTCAATTCGTTTTGGTCAAGAAAAAAATAAAAGTTCACACTGCGATATCTCCTTAATTTCAACTCCTGTTACACACTTGCGTAACAGATATAGGGAACGTATGCTAAAGAGAATTACTGAAATTTGAGGAAACCACTAAATAAAGAATTTATTGATGCTAAATAGTATGCAGCTCTAATAAAAATGCGTCACCACAGTTTTTGTTTGAAAATTGCTTGACATTAGGTACGCCCATGTTATATTACGTGAATGGTAACATGAGCAACCTAGGCTTTACGTTGGACACAGAGTTGAAGTTCTTTATCGCGGTGTTATGAAATATATAAAATACAAAACAGGAGGACCTATCATGCAAAAAACCGTATCGCATAGAATTGACTTACGAAAAGCATTCACCTTAGTAGAATTGTTAGTGGTGATCTCCATTATAGCCATGTTGCTCTCAATTTTAATGCCTTCACTTAACAAAGTTAGAGAAAAAGCGAAACAACTCGTGTGCTCTACTCAAACAAGGCAATATTCCATAGCAGTTTATGCGTATGCAAGTGACAAAAATGGACAGATTCCTTTCTTTGCAGATTCTTTTCAAGGCGGAGGCCCGTCAACAGCATCGTTTAGCGAAGACCCTTCAGCATGGTTTAATGTCGTGGGACCATACTTAGGGGGAAAACAAGTCATTAAAAAGGAAGATTCTCAGGCCTTCGCAAAAGTGCGTCGTTGTCCGTCAGGCAAGCGAAATAAGACTGCGCCAGGCGGCTGGACTGGTTGGATCGGCGTGAACTACGGCGGTTTCGATAGTACTTTGGCACCTTTTATTTATGGTTCAAGTAAAAGTGGAAACACCGTGACTGCCAGATATAGCCCATGCAAATTATCTAACGTTAAGCATGCATCAACATGGATGATGTTATTAGATGTGCAAGATTGGTTTGTATATTCGCCTACTTACGTTACATGGTGTTTCATGCGAGACACCGATCACGATGGTTTGCCCGATACCGCCTGGTCAGGTAGCACTGCGGTACCAATATATAATGGTGCAAATCCAAAAATTCACAATAATGGCACCGTTGTGGGTTTAGTGGACGGGCACGTCGAATGGGTACGTTTCAAGGAATTATGGAAACTTGACAAGGGCCAAGTATCACACCCATTTTGGTATAACAAATAATGCTCAGTGGCAAAATTTATCAAGTACACCTAATCTGCATATTTCATATGGACACCAAAATAAGATCGACGGAAGAGTTTGGCCAAAGTTTGTTTCAGTAGATTTATTTTGATTACGTACAATAAGTTTCGCTTTTTGTAAGTCGATTTAGTAAGTCTCCATTTGGACGATTGTTTTGTTGTGATAAAAAACCCTAATGGAGGACTAAGATGGTCAGTGACGGAAGTAATGTATCGACAAAAGAGTTTGATGACGTTAGCGGCGTGATCAAGATCAATGAAGCTCAAGTAAAAGGTCATCTCGGCTCTGGTTCGCAATACGGTTGAAGAGATGCTCAATGACATGCTCGACAAGGAGGCTCAGGAACTGTGTAATGCCGCTCGGTACGAGCGGACTGAAGGTCGCAAGGACAGCCGGGCAGGATATTATAAGCGTAAGCTTCACAGCGTAGCCGGCGAGGTTGAATTGAAGGTGCCCAAGCTGCGACACGCCACGTTCGAGACAGCCATAATTGAGCGATACCGGCGAAAGAGAATCTTCTGTTGAAGAATCGCTGATGGAGATGTATCTTGCCGGTGTGAGTGTTCGTCGGGCGAGGACATTACTGAGGTCCTGTGGGGCATGCGAGTAAGTGCCGGCCTGTCAGCGATCTCAATGCCAAATGTACGAGGTTATACTCTCATTATGACTTGTACAGAAAATGGGGCAGGTCAAATCAATAATAGATCTCTTTCCATTTGGCATAAATGGGTTTACATTTGATTTCCGCAAATCCTAATTCACAAATACCATTGCTAGACAAAATAAAGCACAGAATCAGATTTATACATTATCTGATTTTAGCTTATCCGAAATCGCGTACTAGGCAAATATTCTTATCGCATAAATCTATGCAGAACAACAACTTACATGGGTTAAATTTCAAACCGCTTGAAGACTGATATCGGATCCGATACAATTTCGCGACTATGAAACAGAAGTTATGGATTACTTTATCACATGCTTGGCATATTGCGTGGACAAAGAACTCTACAAGGCTATTGAGTATCTCAAATCGCAAGTGCGAGTACTGAAGGAACTTCAGGAGACAAACGCATCATTCTAATAAATGATAGCCAGAGAATACGCTTGCAAGGAAAGCAAAACTGACCAGACAACTCCTTGAGGAAACATTCTCTTCTCCCGGAACGGTAACCACAACCGTCAATAATGAGTTGATCGTGCTTGCGGCATCAAGAGATAACGACTCAGCCGCAGCTGCGTGTTCAGGTTGGGCGAACGTAAATCTCTCAAACCTCACAGAGCGAACAGACGAAGGAACCACACAAGGAAACGGTGGAGGCATCGGAGTTGCAACAGGCATAAAAGCAACTGCCGGGAGTGTGGGTGCGAGAAGGCGATTTGTCCGCTGCTCGGAAGCTGCAAGGAAAGTTGATGGGCTCATTGACGAACTTTTGACGAACTTCAGGGCAAAATGGCATTTTCTTATAACAAGACAGATGGAACTTGCTTGCAGCAAGTTCAGCAATATCAAGGGGTTAGGAAAATGGGCCCACAAGGACTCGAACCTTGGACACGCGGATTATGAGGCCTAATTTAACCTGCGTTATTAAAGCGTAAATACGGTTTATACGCCTTTATACAGTATTTCACGCAGTTTTCATTCCGTAGTTGTTCGCTGGTTTTCTTACTCATTCGGACACCATATATAAGAAAATGTGTAAGATTTTTACCCTGCCTGCGATACCTGTTTTTGGGGTTGCGTTAAATCCATCTGCTTATCAATAACCGCTCTTAGAGCATCGTCATCAGTATGCAGATATCTCTCGGTCACCTGAAAAGAACTATGTCGTGCTGCCCTTTGTGCTATAGCTGAACTTGCCCCAAGATCATCAAGGCTTGTCAGGAATGAATGGCGCAGGCTATGGAAATCAAAATACCCTTCGCCTTCTCTAAACGGTACAGTTCCGACCTTATACGGTATCTTGGCCGCTTTTAAATCCTGCTTTATCATCTGGGCTGGCTGGACCGGCATAGCAAACGCCTTGACATTATCAAGCTTGTTGCAGAAATACTTTTTCAGTTCTGCTGCTGTCTCTTTCTTCAGGGGGATACGGAGTTTTTTCTTGTTCTTGGTGAAGGCACCGGCAAGTGATACGGTGTTAGTATCGAAATTGAAGTCACCTACCATCAGGTTGCGTATTTCATTCGCTCTTAGGCCCGTTTGGAGCGCCAGAAGATAAACCAGAAAACGTTCATAGCCTGTCAGGTTGTGGTGCATATCCTGACTATTCCTCACGGTATCCAGAAACGACACTAAATCAACATATTTAAGAACACGCCTTTGTCGTCTTATCTCAGTTTGTCCAATCTCCTCGATATCATCTATCGGGTTATTTGTGGCGTACCTTTGTGCCACTATCCACCGGCAAAACGCTTTAAAAGATTTAAGTTTTTTATTGTATTGGCGCTGTCCGAAATTCCTAGATTTCTTTTGATTGCCCAAATAATTTGTAAGTTCACCGGCGGCAACGTCACCCCATGTGACAAAATTACATCCGTTGATTATAGCCGTGATCGTTGCTTTGACCTCTTTGACATATATGGGTGACTTCTTATTTTCCATATCAAGGCACATTTCCTGAAGTCGCTCAGTAAGGGGGGTGTTTATCTTCATGAGCCGCTTTGGTATCAGATTGAATTCGCTCAGTTTATTACGCATTTTTGAGGGTATATTCTCAAGCCACTTGTGCAAGTCGTCTGAAACGTCACCGCCACATTTTAGCAGTCTATCAATGTTTGTTGCAGCCGTATTGGTAACGTCCTTACTTGTAAAAGCCGATAACCGTAACCGCTTTGGTGGGTCCTGCCTGTCGTCAGTGAAGGCGATATACCACCGCTTGCAAGATAACGTCTTACCGTTCGAAGTGTATTGAGGCTTGTAAATTTGCATAGATCCTCCTGTAAATAATTTGGCCGGGATTAATGCACCCTAACGAGGTGTGACGCCATTGCTGGACAGTCTTACCGGCCAAAGATTGTTTGAAGTTTACAGGTGATGCGTTAGGTTTCATAATCTCAACATACCCTTGCATTTTTTCTATGTCAAGATATTTTCAACCGGGGCCGACAGATTAGCTAACTCCTTTTCAGATTCAGCTCTAGCAATCGCAAGCCGATGTCGTTCCAACGCCGGGCGAGGAGTTATGCTTATCGCACGCCACTTGTCACCGACACGATCATGGCGAGCCTCTGGAATCAGATGCCTTTCATTTTGGCAAAATTGGGAGCCGAAATGCTCAAACAAATCGCGTCCCAAATCCACGTAGTTGTCGTTCAGTTCTACGATTTGATTTAGAAGGTCCTTCATCTGGGATTCGACAGCGTCCTTGTGCTTCATCCAGAAAGCATCAAGATTTCGTTTGAGCGATTGCCTGCTTTCATCCACTGCCTTCTGGAACCCAGGAATGACACGCCTTTCGAGTGTCCCTATCGCCTCAACAGTCGCAGCTTCTTCTTCAGCCAATTTGCGAATCGAAGTTTTGAATTTTTGAAAATCGCCCTGATTGGTCAACAGACTTTCATCAGCCGCCCGCTCAAGTTTCTGTCGGCGGGTCTGCAAATTGACAAGGCCTTCACGCTCCTTAGCCAATCGTATCTGACTGGCATTTAAACGAGCCTGATCCTGTTTAAATTTGGCAGCGACACTAGAAACAACAGGCTCAGCCTCACGGCGTAGTTCCCGAAATGTGTCTTGGTACTCTTGATAATTGGTTTCCATTTACTACTTTCCTTTCTTTAAACTGCGATTAAGCAGCGACAGGACGGAATCCATCATGTCTGCTTTTTGTGAATTATCTAAACTCTTTAGTCCCATGAACATGCGCACTGCCGTAATCGTTTCTTTATCAACATTGTTTTCACGCAGAACATTTTCGACTTCGAAGTGGGCTTTATCGAAATTATGCTCAGCACTAAATCTCTGCGCCTTCAGCAATCGGACCGTTACAGGGTCCACATCGACAGGGATTTCCGCGCTCTCATAACCAAGTACGGCAAGCCGTTCGATTTCTTTTTTTGCCTCATTAACAAGTATCTCCTGTTTGGCACTGGCCCCATTGGCAAGTTGAGCGGCTAATACTTGGTCGGCCTCTTTTGCTGAAGCTGCTTCAGCATTACAAACAATCTCATACAGCCGTTGTTTGTGTGCTTTGTAATCACCGTATTGCGCGTGATTCGCATTCAGTACCGGATGCTCAGGGTCCTTCGATACCTCGGCCCAAACACGATTGATTTCTGCTTGTGCCTGTTCAGGACTGCTCTTTTCATAATCAAAATTTGGCGGTTGGTACGCTTCCATTTTAATTCCTTTCTAAACTAAATTTGTCGTAAATCATAAAAGTAAGTTACATTGAACGGGGGATAATGCAATGTCAGGCCCCCGGTGGGTTGGGGGTGAAGGGGGGTGTGTCATCGTACCCGCCCTTGAGCCGAATGTCGGCAAGTATATGCGCCTCGCGCTGCTGGGCCTCGTTTAGCTTTATCTGCTCTTTGCTCGTATCCCTTACCGCTAAGCCATCCGAGAACAATGATATGCTCTTGCCCATCAATTCAACGCACCGTGTTGCTGTGGCTAAATCGTTCTTATCCAGTGCTCGACGCTTTAGGAATTGCAAGTCACTGATAACGCTGTCGGCAGTTAAGCCATTGCGTAGCTGATACTCTTTTTGCAGGGCCTGTATTGCCTCTCGAATGTTCGGTGATTGCTTCAGTCGCCATGCGGAATTGCCGGGGTCATTGTAGTCAGCTTTTTCAGCAGCCGCCTTGCCATTGTCATAACATTCGCTTTCGGGATTCGAGTACAGTTCAACAAACATCTGCTGCTTTGCTGTGAGTGACTGGCCCACTGCTAGTTCGTCTTGTGTCTTACTCATTTCAATTTTCCTTTCGTTCGGACACTTAGTCCGAGTGTTTACTTGTTTTTCTGCTTACAGGGCGGTACACCCGCTCTTTCTTGCACAATTTCTTACACATTGCTTTGGTTTTTACCTATTTCATAGTTTGCCCCTCCACTATTGAGCGTGAATGGATATGCCCCTGAACCATCTGCGGTACGACACAGCCGGGACAGCGGGGATCAGACGCAGACAGCGGGCATTTGTGCCCACCGGTGAATTTACATCGAGTCAGATTCCCCTTATTTCCGCCTTTTTCAATCATCCCAAAACTAGCTATTTCTACTCTTTTAGTCATATTGCTTTGTTAGATAATCACTTAATATTATCTTTAATACTTATCCGTTATTGACTTCCTTTGCAATGTACCGATAACGACTAGCCTTAGAACCGGCACCCTTTTTGACTTCAATCAGCACCTTCTCCATGCAAAGTAAGAAGAGGTACCGGCTGGCTTGCATAGCAGATACCTCCAGATATTTTCCCGCTGGTCTGGTAGCAAGGTAAAACGGCTCTTCACCTGATAACCGCTGTAATTCCATGCAGACCGCGACTAAGATTTGTATTTTAGGGTTGCTCGGATACAGCTTGACTGCCATCTCAGGCAATGGCTCAGACTGTACTTGTTTGAATATCACTGCTAACGGCTCTTCACCTTCTAGGTACCTCACACGTTCCCATCCTTTCAGAAAATCAATCCAGCTTTCTTCAAAATCTTTCGTTTGTATCTTAGACAAGGCGCTCTTATGCCATTGCTCAACTAAAGGGCGAAGTTCCAGCGGATCAGCGTTTGAGTATTGCGGCAATGACTTGATTGCCCTTACAAAGTCAAATACCCGGCGATTGCGCATCCCGTTCCCCGTGGGCAATGTCCGGGCAATTATTTTTTCGATGCTTTCCCCTATTCTTATTGCTTCTAATTGCTCAGTTTTCTCAGATTGCTCTTTTTGCTCTGTATGCTCTGTCTTCTCTGTAACATCCCCCATTAAACCTGATAGCTCAGGATCGATGCAAAGCAGGTTGCCATTGAAAACAGGATTGATCCATTCGTATCTGGTACCGTTCGGGTGTACGCTGGGGGGCAATAAGCAATAACCACCATCCCCCCTGAGTTCGCCGCTGCCATCCTTTAAGTATTTAATGCCCTCGACGTGTCCCTCGAAATAAACATGAACACCCTTGGCGGTTCTCACTGAAGGCAGCGTCTTAGCCAAATATGAGTATGCTTTCGCCCACTTCTCATAAGATGTCATGTTATCAAAGTCCCGGATAGCAAGCCCCCCGGATACCTCGCCCACTATCACAGCAATATTGAGCGATTGGCCATTACCAAACCAAGCCCGTATCTGTTCCTGATCGGCCCTTTGGGTCTGGTATTTTTTCCATGCGTTCCGCTGTTTTTTGGATCCCGGCAACAGCGGCATCAATGACCAGCCTAATTTGTGATACTCCAGTGCTAATTTGAGCAAAGTGTCACTCATTATGCCTCGCATTTCCGCGCAACAGTTAAGTTGCTAAAACAGGGGAAAAGGGTATTTGGTACCAACCTGCGATTTTGGCAAAAAACGGCTTTCGTAAGTCCCTTATAATCAAGCATTTACAAAACCCCGTTTTTGCTTAACTGTTGCGCTTAGACCTGCCCTTTGACGGGCTTGTCGATATGATTGCTGACGTGCATGTTTTCGGCACCGCTGGCACATCCTCGAACGTGGTGGTAAT
>MHYA01000142.1:29400-29646 GCA_001825675.1 Planctomycetes bacterium GWF2_42_9
GATTGTGCCGATCCTAACTGCCGCGCTATCGGGATTAATACGGCTTCGAAATGAGGACACGGTTTGCGGTCTGACTGAAGCAGATAACACTCCCCTTCAGGCCTGAATGCGCGGCCGTTCATGGCGACACCCAAACAGGCGTGACGATAGTTGCAGCAGTGCTGACGGATAAGCGTAGAAATATTCATAACTGTTTTGCCTCCACTTGTTCGAGCAGGTCCAAGTTGCGCTTTAAATCGCTTTGCA
>MHYA01000142.1:29724-45023 GCA_001825675.1 Planctomycetes bacterium GWF2_42_9
GTGATTACAGGTTGAATTTACCTTGCTCATTTTTTGCCTCTCATAGCTTTGAATTTCTCACGGTTTGGACAGCCTGAATGGATCCATTCGCGGATTGTTTCAACTGAGAACAGTGTGCGCCTCCCGAATGCCGGCAACGGTTCAGGAAATTTTTCCTCGGACATGAGCTTGTAGATTTGGGTCTTGCCGATACCCAAAAGCCTTGTGAGGCCGGGAATGTCAACTGTAAGGGGTTCAAGTTCCATCATGCGCCCCTTGCCAGTATGCTCTGCTTGCGCCTTTGTTCGCCCTGAGCACGTTCAGCTAGTGCGCTTTTTACAGCTTCAGGGGAATACAAAACATCTTTACCGGCTTGTAAATAAGGGATGCGGTTTTCGTCCGTTTCCTTCCGGAGCCACTGAACGGAAACGCTCAGTATTCGCGCCAGTTGCCAAATTTTTACTAAAGCATCATTTCTCATATCCCCAAAGTATATGTACCGGGGATTTTGGCTGACAGGGAAGTTATGGGGAAGTTATAGGGAACTTGCGGGAACTGCTTTATGAACCAGAATCATAATGCTGCTTAAAAAATTGTCTGCCGAATGAGGTAAGGGTGTGAAGTTTTTGCATATCAGGCGGGTGACAAACTAAATTAAAGCCCGTTAAACGGTCTAGTATTTTCCGTATCGTTTTGAGGTCTGCTGCCGGTTTGAATATCGCCGCAATATCATCCTGTTTGCGCGCTGTGGGGTATTCGTCGTTCAAGTAATCCAACACTTTTGTCTCAGGTTCTGTCAATGTAATATCCCGGACAGGCTCGCACCCCTTTGCTATATCAGCTTTGACTGCAACCAGACTATCACGAAACCATAGTTCCAGTTTTTTAAAATCCTGCTTTTCAGGACAATCCAAGTTTACCGCCTGTGGTATTCCCGGCAAATGTACTTCATTTGCGATCCATGCGCCCCGGATGTCGGCAGCTACGTCAAGAGCAATCTGGTATTGTTCACCGAAGAAAGCAACACCAGCCATATATTCCCGGTGCAATGAATCAACGGCGTCAATAGCCTCACCAATTAGAAGCGGGTCGTCATAGTTGTATTTATCAGGCAAGGGGAACGGTGCTGGGCCATTGTACTCAACTGTGTTCTTTGCTATGTTCATCTCACTTTTCAACTGCAACAGAGCCGCCAATTCTTCTATCCTTTTGAGCCTTGGGCGTGCAAGTGAATAAGCCTTACAATGCATATCGCACCATCCATCATTGCGTGCAAAAAGCGCATTATGCCCGGCTTCTAGAAAACCACGTAATATCTCAATAATCATTGCCGTTTCTTTAACAGTTGGGCCGCCATCATTGGAACAGATGCATAATATTTCTTTAGCCTCATATAAGTAGCTTGAATATTGCCCATTCTTTTTTGCTATGAACTCCATTCCCCTTGGGTCAGTGATAACCATCGTGTCTCTAGGGCTATTTCGAATTTCGCGGGCAATGCAATCCAGCAGGATTGATAATTCTTGCTTGTATTTTGCAATCTGTTTCGGTTCAAGGGACATTATTCGCCTTTACTTTGTGCGGTCTATTTGTATTAAGAATCAAAGGTTGGGCTGGACGAATTTTTTAATAAAATTAATTATTTCATCGTCACTCTTGTTTTCTTTGCACATCTTCATAGTCGCTTGGAACAGTTGCGTAAATTCTTTAATACCGCACATAGTCACTTGGTCAAACCCCAATTTCTCAAGGAGTGATTCAAAATCAGAACTAATATCCTCTAAGAGATCGACGCCGATAGCTTCCTTAATGGCCAGAAAATATAATCCAGCAAGAGCAGATACGATTCTATGCGAAGCAGGAACCGCTTTCATCATCAAAGACATGGATTCTAACCCAGCATACATAACTGCGGGTATTTTCTCCTTGATAGCCTTTATCGCTTGGCTTTGTGACTCGACCTCATTTCTTAAAAAACTGTTATCATGTTCGAGCAGTTCTACCTGATATGACCGTCTTTTGTTCATTTGGGCACCTTTCTAATCAAAAGCACCTGCCGCCGATTAAGACGACAAGGGCTGCGGTTACAACTCTGATGCATGCTCGTCTATAAACCCGTTGATAACCTCGTCTGGAGTTATAATTCGGGCTGGCAACTTGTCCGGATACTTGGCACAAGTTAGGGCCTGACTAAAAATCGGCTCCAATATTTCAAATGCGTTAATTGCTGCCTGCATCTGCTCTAGTTTGTCCTTACGCAATCTCGCTTTAAGCTCGGCTAAGCTTTCAGAGTCAAACTTATCTTTCTGAATTACTGTTGCGGGCATTAGTGCTTTGGTGTGCCTTTTTTTAACATATTTAGCTAATTGCTCGACTAGTTCTGGATTCTCTTTAAACTTGTCCTGCTGATTCTCGAAATGAATAATCTGAAGTTCCCATTTCAGATGCTCTAAGAAATCATGTATCATTTCAATATCATAGCCGGTTTGTTTTTTTATAACTCTTACTACTTTTTTTTTGTTATGTCGCCTGCTCATGTTCACCTTTCATATTCGGGACGGTATCACTCGCCCCTTGTTCGTTGCTGTTAGGCTGATTTCTTCTCTGTCTCTGCTGCAAAAGCCTCTTGGGCCGCCCATATCTGATCTGCCGTAGGCGATTTAATCTGTTCTAAGGCCTTGCCTGCTGCACTACGACTGAACTTAATGCTATGCACAAGAAGTTCAGCAACACCCATTAGCGTGGGCAATCCAGCATCCGGATTATTAGCCAATTTAGTGATACCTGCAATCAGTTCGGCGCGTACCTCGGCCTCTGATACCTTGGTGCTGGACTTGGTTGACTTCTTGCTGCTGGACTTCTTGGACTGCTTTACTACTGATGCCATAAATGCCTCCTTGCGCGTACTAGCGCACAATAAACAAAATACCCTTGGTGCTGTGCGGCTCTATAAGAGGCCGTGGGACTGTTACCAGTTCCCAACACCAAGGGTAATTTGCTGATTGTTTACGATTCGTGAATTGTTTTTTTATAGATTCCACGCCCGTATTATTACCACTGTTTTTTTGTACGTCAATAATAAATTTATGAAAATATTACTGATGCTTCTCTTTTGATCTGAGCAGTACCCTTGTCCATGATATTTTTTGCGATCTCAAGGTCGCCTCTGTTGTATGCTTCGGCGGCTTGAATAATATTTTTTTGCGAACCTATGGGTTCACGGTTTTGTATTTTTTGCCCCAGTTCGGGAGCGATGGGTTTAAGTGACTCAATTGCTTTAGCCAACCTTACAGCGCGTTTTACAGTTGCTTCGCCTACACCATGCTCTTTAGCTATCTTCGCTGCTGTGCTCCCACCGAGGGATGGATCATTTTGATCCATCCCTTTTCGTGGCGATTGCCCGCCATGCGATTGCTTCATTCGCTCTGCCCGGCGAGCCAGTAGTATTAGTGTTTGTTCCCAAGTAAGATTCCTCCTGCCCAGCTGATTCTTGTCAATCCAGTCTTTGACGGCTTCTCGGTCGCATGTTTAGTGATGTACTCAACCCTGTCTATTGTGTCATGGGATACGCCAGCAATCTTGGCAAGCTCTTGACGGGTATCAATAGACCCTTTGGCAGATTTCTGCGGAAGGGTAGGGCTGCCGCCCAACTCTTTACCCTCTGTTACCTGCTTCTCTTTTGCCTTCTCCGCAATTAGTGGCTTGAGCTTGAGAGCAACAATTAACTTTTGGGGATATCGTTTAAACAGCGTACACGCCCCGTAGGGGTACGAACAGGGGGCCAAAATAGCAGGTTGGCACTTTGATACCTTTTTCCTTTTACGGCAAGTTAACTGTTGCGCAAATAAAAAACCCACCCTATACAAGCGGCGGGCCAACCGAGGAAGCAAGGAACTAAATTTATTTCTCCTGCTGAATAACTTCTTCAGTGAATTGCATCTTAATAGGTTTCGGCAGAGCCAGCCAGGTACGCTGCAACTTGCCCAACTGCTCAGACGTTACACGGTTTTTAATCTTCTCAAGTATGCCCTCGTTTGATATGGGCGCATCCGGATATAGAGCTTGCCATTGTGCTATCTTCTGGCCAGCATCAGCAAAAGCCTTCTGGACCTCTACCGGCCATGCCTCGAAATCATCAGGCAGGTTCCCCTTGGCTGCTGCGCCTATCACTTTCACAACGTCCAGAGCAATCTTGTCGGTCGTTTCGTCATACTGTTCCTTAAGGTCGAGCATAGCGTCAATCGTCAATCTCTGGTTAGCCTCATTTACAGGAGTGAACGCAAAACTTTTTTTCCACAGATCGGAAACCGTCAGATTATAGGCTTGCCGCTGCTTGGTGTCATAGTTCGATGTGTCCTCTTCAAGAGCCTTAACAAGATACTGAAATTGCTTTATAGAAGGTGACGACGAGACAAGCGAATCCCATGCCTGCCGCACTGCACCAACATCTTTTGCTTTATTGGTATCTGTCAGATCAGTAATGAGCCTCAAAACCTGTTGACCTGTCGGGCCTAAAAGAGTATTGCCGATTTTCTCGGAAGTGTTCCGGCCTGTTGATATAGTGGTGGGGTCAATACTAGAGCCGATATCCACCCCAGCAAGAGAAGGCAAACCATAGATAACAACGTCGGCAATTTCCTTGCCATGTTCCTTCTCAAGTTCCTTCTGGTTATTGAACAGCCAATAAGCCAACCCGCCCACGCCTGCCGCCCTCAAGGGCGAAAGAACGGTCTTTAGCCCACCTAGCCCAAACATTGCTATAGACCATCGAGCAACGCCGCCGTAATTACCCTCACGATACAAACGTGAAACAAGCTCAAGATTCTTAATTGTGAACCGTTTAAACTGGAAAGCAGCGCCAGCTACTGGACCTTCTAGGATTCTCGGTACATCGCCGGGGGTGAAAGCAAACTGAGTAAATAGCTGTCCTCTGAGCCTGCCATATCTGACGGCCTGAGCTTCAGGCATCCCCAATTTGCGGGCATAATCGTATAGAGATAAGAACGCAATGCCCTGATTGCGCACTTCAGAAGCACCAGCGGGTGTATATCGTTCAAGTTTGCTGCCCCTGATTTTAGATGTTTCCAGTAACTTACCGGCTACACCTGAAATATTATGCTTCTTTAAAATTTCCTGACCTTCAGCAGAATAGTACAGCTTAAAGCCCCTATATAATCCCTTTTCGCCTACAACCGGCCAAAGCGTCTGTAATGGCTGTAAACTGTTCACAAGATAGAATTTCGGGGTTTGCAACTTGGTCCAATATTGAAAACTCTTTATTACCCCAACCCATCTTTCAAGAGCAAAGGGCTTAACATGATCCTGTATAAACGGGGTACGCTCTAACATCTGGTCAAATGCCTTACTCACAACACCTTGTCTAGTGCCCCATAACCGGCCTTGAACTTCTTCAAGACGTGTTGCCCAGTTCGGTAAACCCTGAGCCTTTACGGATTCGATAAGCGGCTGAACTTTGCGGTTCATGTCGGTTAAATGTTTCCACCTGTTGAACTGGATAACTTCGGCCTGATGTACCTTCAGGAAGTCGGTTGAATAACCTTCAGCACCTTTCCTATAAAGCAGACTGCCCCACCATTTTTGTTTTGTGGCCTTCTGGCCCACAATGCCCCGCAATGCTTCAGATATTTCCTGCCTCTCAAGTTCGGCAGCCTCGGCGAGATTCTGCTTGAGTACCTGAAATTGCTTTGTTCCCAATCTCAGAACGTCATACGGAATATGCCATTCAGGGTCAGCGGTATATTCGATATCAGCAACGGCAACGCCTTCTTGTTCCTGAGCCTTTTTGAAATCATATAATTTTTGATACGCTTCTTTTCGAGTCTCAGCACGTCCAATGAAATGCTTCTCTGGATTACCTTCGGCATCAACTGTAGTAAACGACAATTCATATTTACCAAAGAAACTGTGTTGAATATGGGACCACTGTTTTCCCCAATCTTCGGGAACATCCAAAAAGGCTAGGTCTTTTGCAATCTCAGCTTTGGTGCGGTTCTTATCCTTACCTACACCCGGCTTTGTGGTGGCAATATCCTTCTGATTTGCCAATTGCTGAAGTTCATCAATCGTTTTATTCTCATATATCGCCGCAACCATTTCACGCTTTTGCTTGATAATATTTTGCCTCATGGATTCATTTTGCAATTTGAAGTGCTTCAGAACAGGTTTAACCTCTGCGGGTACATCGACAGCAGCGTCGATCTGCTCAGGGGAGAAATGTTTGTCCATCAATTCAAAGAACTTTGCGCCCTTGCTCTGCTTAAATTCTTTGGGCAATGAATCATATACTTGGCCATCTGCTCTCAGTGTCGAATCAATAGCGTCACGCATCACAAGTCCGACCTCTGCCATAGTATCAGCAGCCTTGATTATGACAGGGTTTTTCGTGGCGCGGGCGGCATTGGTAGGACTCATTACATAGTTCGCAAGCGGGCCTATGTCCCTTTTTGACATCGAAACAGAGATATTCGGGTTTTCCGCTTCTATCTTGCCCACCGTGGTAACAGGTGGGATGTAAACAGCACCGGAATATTTACCACCGGGAAGCTTGCCGTACAGGTCGCTATATTCATCACCTTTGACCTCAAGCATTATCTTGTTGCCTTCGGCATAGCGAGCGTATCCGGCTTCAACTAATTCCGCTGCGGCTCTTTTATTCTCAGGAGCATACGAAATGGCCTCACGCTTTGCAGATTCAGCCAGAGTAACCCTAAGATACAGCTTTTTTGCTTCTAAACTAAGTGCCTCTAGGGGGGAGTTTGCGGAGCTAATAGTGACGTTCTCAGGCTGGGGGGTATTAGGGGCCGGTTGAGATATGTTCTCACTTATTGCGGGCCTTAAACCCTCTTCAACGACGGTTTGAAGCTCTTTGACAAGCTGGGGTGTAGGCACTTCTTTGAGCTCAGGGCTTGCCTGTCTGAGCGTATCCACGGCTTTGTTGACTTTGCCTTGCCTGAAGTATCCGACAGCTTCAAACATCGGGACAAGTGCGGCCTGCTTTGCCGCTTCTACGTCTGTTTGCCCCTCCAATTTGCCAGCACCGAAAAACGCAAGCGTTAGAGCAGGGATACGTGCGGCAGCTTCAGAAAATGCCTTGCCCGAAAAAGCAAGCGTCTTGCCCATCAATGCAGATTGCCCGACAGATAATGCACGATCGAGCAGGGTTTCGTCGTCAAGTGGGGCTTGTAAACCCGCCTGAAGCGCAAATTGCTTAGCACTACCTACAACGGGGATAGTTCCAAACTCTAAACCGAGCCGTGTAGCCGTTCCAAGCACTTCTGCGGCATCCTGCGCCCGAATTTCATTGTAGGTATTGGGATTAATATAACTCGAATACCGGTCGAAGGCGTCGTACATCGCCGCGAAATCGCCCTTGTTGGCTTGCCATTCACCCGGTAACAGTCCATTCTTACTTAACCATCTGGACAAACCAAAGGGATTGAATACCGAACGGGCATAAAACCCGGCATTACGGACAGCCGGGGGAAGGTCGGAAATCTTCTGCACCCAGTCATTCACCTGTTTATCGTATCCGCTCAAAGGCAGATTAAGACTACCAACATACTTTTCGATATATTCCTTTGCGTATTTCTCGCGCTCTTTTTCCTGCCATCTGACCATCAATTCAGGGGCGTTCACATCTGCCGGGTCGGCTGTTGTCTTGGTCAATGCGGTCAGTTCGTCAAAATGAGTTTCCACCACATTAAGAGGGGCATTGAGGGCGGTTGTCAGGTCAAAGACGCTTTTAGCTTTAGCGGCTTCTTGAACTGGATTAGACGGAAGGGAAACCGTATCGGGCTGGAATCCCATATCTGTTTCGGGCTGAAAATCTAAATTTTTCATAGTCTCGTATACCCCTGTTGAATTGCTTCTTCCAGTTTGTCAGCCGGGATAGAGCCGATTTGACCCGTTGGCGATTTGACCTTCACACGCTGGTTGATACCGGCCTGAGATAATCCAGCCTCATAGACTTTAGGGGTAAGATTATTCAGGTTATCCCTGTACTTTACTATTCGTGATTTCTGTTCCTGATATATCTGTGTATCCGTGGCGTTCGGATTTTTACGCAACCATTCATACATTTCCCGATTGTATTGCGTAAGCAGTTCACGCGATAACTGCACCCGCTGTTCTGCTGAGTCCCGTTCTTCTTTAGTAGGCGGCTTGCCGGTAAGAACACCCTGTAAGAGCAGATTCATTTCATTTTCAGCTTTGACGACAAGTTGACCCTTGCCATAATCAAGAGCCTCGCCAAACGACTTTTGCTGATATTCCACAACCTTGTCGATTTTGAGTTTGTTAAGGCGTAAGTATTCGCTGTGGCCCTCTTTGCCTGAGCCAAGATCACCTTTGAGAAGGGCGTCGCGTAAATCTTTGTCGTATTGGTCCGGGTCCTCATTACCCATCCAAATGCGGCTTGCCCTGTTCTCAAAGTCACTGATTGCGAACATATCACCTTTTTTGAATTTGCCGTCCTCCCATTCCTGCACATAATTAGTAACCACACGCGCCTGTTCGCCGGTCAAAGGATTGCCGGGGGCAGATATGGATTTACGCAGTTCCAGAACAAACTCACTACGCTGCGACGGGGTCAGAGTAGATTCATCAGCCTTTATCAGCTTGGAAAGAATATCTTTTTGGAATTGGTCTGAGGCAGCTTCCTGTGATTTATAGGCAAGGTGCAGCAGTTTGTCTCTTTGGTCCAACTGTTCACCGCTAAGCCCCTTCAGGTCCTCAAGGGATGCAATAGCCTTATTGGGGTCAGTATCTAAAGCAATCCGAGCCTGAGCAAGTTGGGAATTTATAGGCGCATTCGATACAAGGTGATCATATTCGGCTTGTGTCAGTAGGCCGGTATTCAAACCAGTCACGGCAAGTTTCTGATAATTCTTAACATCTCCAATTTCCAAAGCCTTTTGGCCGTTAAAAAGTATCTCGTCCTTGGCCTGATAGATCTTCATTGTTCTGTCAATGCCATTAAAATGCACCTGGGCCCGCGGGATAAAATCATCAAGGCTTTGCTTATAGGCATCATTCACTACTTGCCGCTTAGATTTCAGCGCACCCATATCAAACACAGCCTTGTCGTATATCTTTTTACGAGCATCGGGGTCTTGGGTCGTCTGGATTGTCTGGCTGGCAGCGTTCCAGATTTCTTTTGATTTACGGTCCAAGGTGGACAACTCGGCAGAATCCTGAGCCTTTTGAATTTTCATACCAATATCGAATACTGCCCCACCTAGACGCTCTGCGCCTGCGCCAATGGCTTCTGAGCCTTGGTTAGTGTTGATATTGGCCGTAACGCCTGCACTCTGGCCTGAAGGAGAAGCGTTTGTATATCTTATGCTTGTGTTGCCGGGGAATTTAGCCACGGTTTATCTCCTTTTGTCCGATTGCTAGACTGTGTAATCCTAGCAGATAGGTAGTCATTGATAGTTTTAAAGATTTGGCTGCTTTGCGAATACTGGACTTGTCGGCTTCTGAAAGTCTGACGTAAACCCGATTCGTTTTGGGTTTGCCTTTTAAGGCTTTGCGTACTTCTGATCTAACCACTGATTACCCTTTCAATAAAAAAGCCCGAACATACAAAACGAGCTTACTTTTCTTGTAAGCCGCCTTTGTACATCCGGGCCTGTATTGATTGAGGTGTCCGAGCGGTCAACTATTAACTTTTATGTACGTTTATATGTAAGCACATTAGCCGTAACAAGTCAAGACAAATCCACATATAAGATTTTATATAAGATGGGGTTGCCGAAAGAGTCTGACCGTATAAAAGCAAAAACCCAAGTCCTTATTTTTTAAAGACTTGGGTTATGGGCCCACAAGGACTCGAACCTTGGACACGCGGATTATGAGTCCGCTGCTCTAACCGACTGAGCTATGGGCCCGGTTTAGCAATAAGGCGGCGGTGAGATTCGAACTCACGAAATAACGGTTTTGCAAACCGTCCCCTTAGGCCACTTGGGTACGCCGCCAAACTCTTTATTTATAATGACTTATGATATTTTGTTTTTGATACCTTGTGAAAGCTACAACTTTGACTACAACCAAATTAGAGTTATAATATACCTAATAATTTGCTCTAAGTTATAATTCAAGGGCATAAGTCATGAGTTCACAAATTCCTAAACGAAAAACACGTTCCGACAAATTCCCGCTTACCTTACATCCTACCGGGCAATATTGCAAGAAGATTAAGGGAAAGCTATACTACTTTGGTGCTGATAAACAACGGGCTTTGACCAAATACTTTGAACAAGCGAAATGGTTACATGCTGGGCAGGATTTGCCTCGGCAATCAGCGACGCAAGCCATGGACTTGAAAACTCTCTGTAATTTGTATTTGGAATTTAGGAAATGCGAGTCAAAGGTGGTGAAATTCGTTTGCGGCAACTATGTGATCAGACTCGATTGTTAAAGCGATTTGTCAAGTATCTGGGCAAGAATTGCAATGTTGCAGATATTACCACGATATCTCTGCAACAATATCGTACCAATTTGGTAAAGTCAGGCAATGCTGCGTCAACTGTAAACAACCACATCAGTGTATTTAAGGCAATGTTTAATTGGGCTATGGATAATGAGGTATTAAATGCCGTGCCGAATTTGAAAGCAATTAAAAAAAGCTCTTGTTCCAAACAAACGAAATTTATATTTACTGCAGACCAGATAAAATTACTTGTAGAAGCCAATACCCAGATGAAAGCAATGATTTGGCTTGGACTAAATTGCGGATTTGGTTGTACTGACTGTTCTGAGCTTCTTTGGAAACATTTAGATTTGGATAATGGCCGTGCCGATTTTGCCCGCACAAAAACGAATATTGGTAGAAACCTCCCTTTGTGAAAAGAAACAGTGGAAGCATTAAAATCATTGCATCGGGTTAATGACAGAGTGTTCAATACGCATCATGGTAATAAATTTGTGCGGGTAGAAGTCAAACCTAAAGAGGACGGTACTTGCATGATGGTCAGAGCTACAATGAAATAAGTGACGAATTTGCACGGTTGCTGAAAATAACTGAAATTGCAGTTCCTAAGGGTGTCGGCTTTTATACGCTTCGGCGGACTGCGGCAACGCTGGCAGCTCGTTCCGGCGATCCATTTGCTGTTCAGAAGCTGCTTGGGCATGCTGATCTTAAAATGGCCTCGGTATATGTTCAGGATGTAAGCGAGCAGACCGATAGAGCAATTAATAATAGCCGAAAGTTAATTCTTGGTCAGGCTGAGGGCGATGGGGCAGCAAATACAACTTCGTCGCAGAATTAATAAACACACTCCCCCGGTGGCACTCTCACAGGCCCAAATAGTTTTTTACCTGGGGCAGCTTTCTGGTTCGGATGGTCTTGGTGGGTCTCGGTGATGGTGGTGGGCTATCATTTTCTGTTCGATATATTTTGTCGAGCCATTCACGTTTCATGCGGTAATGACCTTTTTGAGCCATGTTGCCGCCTGTTTCAACAACATTAATGGCGTCCATACGCCGTTGCGAATAATACGGTACACGATACTTTTTGAAAGCTTATCACCATTTGAGCAGTCTGCTCCGGGAGCCAAAGATATGATCGGGTCAGAGCCTAACTGGACGCGTATAAATATAGCCGGAAGGCGCATCAGCAACATCCACAGGTGGTCGCCAATTGAACAAACAATTCCTATTCACTATTCGCTATTAATGCGTCCCTACAAATATCTGCCCTGACGTGGTCGCCTTTAATGCACTATAAGATTTGTAAACCGGACTGAACACATACCCGGCCTTGCTAGGCGTAATCCTTCCCGTCCAATTATAAGGTACATATATAATAAAACACCCCTCGTTATTTGTAACAAAGTTTCCTCCACCATTGCTAGCCGTTACCGTAACACCTGCAATCGCCGTTCCTTCGCTAGTTTTAGCATAACCCCAAACCATCGGCCTGACGTAGCCTGTAAAATTTTGTCCGCTCTTACTGGAAGTTACATTGGTATAGCTTCTGCTTGCGGGCACAAAATCTATTTGTGATGACTGGGCAACACTCAAAATTCCGCTCCAGTTATATGGTACCTTCAGCGAATAGTACCCTTGAGAATTCGTGTTTGTCGTAATACTGCCAGCTTTAACAGCGAATTGACTCATAGGAGTTCCATTAATATTAAGTAAACGCCCGCTCAATGTCGGCATCACATACGCCGTCAAATTCTGCCCGCTCTGGCTAGCTTTAACCCCTGTATAACTTCGCGACGGAATCGTGTAACCGCTTTTAGCCCCAGTTAGCTTTCCCGTCCAGTTATATGGAACCTTGATCGCATATGCCCCTGTGCTGCTCGTTGTTGTTGCACCAATACCAACCGCCGTCACCGTAACACCCGCAAGCGCAGTCCCTCCGCTCGTCTTGACATATCCCGAAATGGTCGGCATCACATACGCCGTATAATTTTGCGAAACCATGCTGGTTGTAAGATTTGTGTAACTTCTGTAAGCCGGCGAAATGGTCAACCCGGATTTTATCCCCGTCAGCCTTCCTGTCCAGCCATAAGGTACTTTAATCGTAAAATACCCATTGCTGTTGGATGTAGTCGTCCCAGCCCCCCCGCTTGCTGTCAAATTCACGCCTCCAGCCGGTGTCCCGCTGCTCCTCAATATACGCCCGCTCAAACTCACCAGCTTTACACCGATCCTGACCTTATCAAATCCAGCCCCTGTATTGTAATTGTTCGCCTCGTTCGATTCTGTAACAGCATTGCCGGGATCTATCTTCATCCCAAGATAAATACTGCTCAGCCCCGCGTACCCGCTCGGCAGCGTCGTCGGAATTACAATATTAGGCGACACCCCGGTACCATACCCGTTCGGATCGATCACCGAACTAAAAACTCCTGTCCCCGCCAACTTGTAATCATCCCCATCCCCGATCACAGGATCATTCGAAATGTAAAACCAAACATTAAACGCGCCTGATCTTGTGTGGCCGACGTTTTTAACAATGTACTGTACATAAACCGACTGCCCCCATTTGACGCTGGTGATCGGCAAATGTGTGCTGGCGTCATAAACCTTGAAAAAATACGCCTCGTTTCCCGCCACCCTCGCCGCCGTAAGATCAGCAGGAGGCCCATAAAAACACGCCAGCTCGATTTCACTCGGATTATGACCAGCCTTAAACGCCCTCGTTGCAAAACTGCATGAATTGCTTATCGTTACAGGCCCGGTATATAATTCCGAATCCTCATCCGGCGTGTTACCGTCGATAGTATATCTTATCTCTGCGTCCGACATCGCACACGACAGATTCACATCAACCGGCTCTGTAAAAGTAGCACCAGCCGGTGCTATTGTAACACCCTCAACTCTTTCAAGCGGCTCCGCCGTCTCATACGCCCCCATATCAACTACAGAATTCCCATCCTCATTCCCGTCGACAATCCTCGCATCCCCGTTTGCGTCCGCCACAATCCCGCCCGGTACATAATCATTCCTGCCGGCATCCAAACATGGCGACCCCGCACTAAGATGAAGATCACCGAATTCGTCGGCAAGCCCCGAACCATCACGAAATATAGGGCTTCCATTGTAAACAAGCGGCATATCCGCAAAATTCGGGTCAGCATCTATATTGCCAGAACCTGCCCCCGTCCATCCGCCAACTATATCGCTGTTATATACTTGGGCAGTGCCGCCAAAATTTAGTATCTGGGCTACTGGATCATCTCCGACCAGCGGACCGTCTTGAAAACCCATAATTATACTGTTGGCAACCACCAACTCGCAATTCGAGGTATTGATTATAGCTGAAGCACCACCTATGCTGCTGTTGTATAACAAAGTGCAATTATAAAATTGCGCGTTGCTGCTGCCTTCATTTTGTAAAACTGCTCCTACATCCCCACATAAACATATTACGGGACTGATATTAAACACAAAGGTGCAATTGTGAAAAACAGCTGTACTGCCGCCCGCGTTTAAAAAACATTTGCCTGTTTCGTTGCCAATGAATTTGCAATTTTCAGCATACACATTGCTCGCCAGGCTGTTATAAATTATCCCGCCTCCACTGTTTTTAGTAAAAATACAATTTATCAGTGTCGGTTCGCTCGCAGCGTTATATATGCAGGCATTTCCACCGGAATTATTATTTCTGAAAGTGCAGTTCCTTATTGTCGGGTCGCTTGAATTATTATACATTCCTCCGCCGCCAGGGTAATTGGCATTGCTTGCCATTATCGTAAACCCATCCAGCACCGCGCTGTTGGTTAAATTTATCCCCACCGGATGATTAAAAACATGATACGAATTATCACTGGAATTTCCAACCGTCCCAATATCCCCGCTCAGTATCGTCTCGTTGACCTGCCAGTCCCTGTCATTAAAATCCGTCTCATCCCCCGCAAACCCGCCGTAAATCGCAACCCCGTTTTTCATACAGAACGATACTGACCTATCAGTCCCGCTTGTGGGCTTATAAGTCCCACCCTTAATCCAAACCTCATCCCCACTCACCGCCGCGTTTATGCCTGCCTGAAAGCCCGCTTTCGCATTAGCCCAGCTCAAACCGTCTGCTGCGTTATTGCCGCCATTCTTAACATATATGACTCGCCCCGATGTCGCCCCGCAAAAAAATGAAAACACGACCACGCTCAAAACCACCCCGCCCGCGACCTTGCAAAGTTTCATTCCCGCATCTCCATTACTAAACAAAATGTAGCTACATTCTACAGCTTTTGTCAACTAAAGTCAACCTAAGAACTCCGTCCTATCCATATTCCGGAACACAAACTACACCCCCATTACCCCCCTGGCACCCCCCAAAAAATCATTTTCAGCACAGCAAAATGTTTAAAAGAACCTGCCGAAAACAGTTGACAATCCCCCAGAAAAATGATTTATTACTCGCTTCTGATCGACCACGGGGACGTAGCTCAATTGGTTAGAGCATCGGACTGTCGATCCGAAGGTTGAGGGTTCGAGCCCCTTCGTCCTCGCTTCATAAGCCCTTGTAGGTCAAGCACTTACGAGGGCTTTCTTTTTAAACCTGCAACCTGTTTTCGTGCCGTATAACCTTTTTTATAACTTTGAATGGTTTACGGAGAACGAAAATGGCAAGATCTGCTCAGCTTAATAGACAAAGTAACCATCATCAACAGCGGTAAAGGCAATACGGACGCTGTGCATGGAGGGACTCACCAACCATTTTTATGGTCTTGCCAGTCGCAACAAGTTCACCGCCCTGGATGAGCAATTCACTTACCTTCAGCACTCCACTTATTTGATCAGAATTGGACACGCATTCAAAACTGCCATCCGCCCTGTTTGAATTTATA
>MHYA01000143.1:0-1081 GCA_001825675.1 Planctomycetes bacterium GWF2_42_9
GAATCCTGAAGATATTGAGTCGGTTTTGGGCAAAAAATATGTTGACCGATATGTTTACGAACGAGCTCGACGCAAAATATCGGTTCGCGGCTTAGCGCCGGATAACCCCGCAGGTAAGCACGCTCAAGAAATTGGTGAACTAGTTTTGAGAAATGCGAGGATTTTTCCGGAAAATAAGTATCATATAACCAACGAAATCATGATTTATGACGATAAAATAGCCATTTTTTCGAGCAAAGACGAAATAGGTTTAATCATAGAAAACAAAGATTTGTCCGATACGTTCCGCAATATTTGGAAAATGAGCTGGGATAATGCTAAGGATTAATAATGCCGAAATCAGAAAAACGAAAAATAGGAGATATTGGGGAAGAATTCACTTGCCGATTTCTGAAGGGTAGGGGATATAAAATTGTTGAAAGAAACTATTTGAAGAAATGGGGAGAAATCGATATTGTGGCTCAAAATAAGGACGGATTGCACTTTATTGAGGTGAAATCGCTCACTTGGAAACCGGGTTTCCAAGTGAGCGAATATATGCCGGAGGCCAATATGAGATTATGGAAAAAACAAAGGCTAACGCGCGCGATCAAGACATATCTATTGGACAGAAAGATTCCTGATGAAACCGATTTCCAAATCGACATCGCCGCCGTTTTCCTTGATTTTGAGCGTAAAAAGGCTAGAATCCGGATGCTGGAAAATATTATCCTCACTTAGCAATCGGATTGCTAAGTGAGGAAATTAATAAAAAAAAGCCGATCCATAATCAGGACAGGTTTTTTGTTTTGTGCTCAAAAGCTTTCAACCACCATAGCTGTGGCTTCGCCTCCGGCATTACAAAGACTGACAACGCCATATCTCGCGCCACTGTGTTTTAAAAAATATAGCATTTTGATCAGCAAAATTGTCCCGGTCGCGCCGATAGGGTGCCCAAAAGAAATCGCATCTCCATTTACATTAACTTTTTCTGCCGGAAGTTTGAGCGCGCACATCGCGTAAAGCACTACGGAAGCAAAAGCGGCGTTTATTTCAAAAAAATCAATGTCGCTAATCTTCAAGCCGGCTTTTTCAACCGCAA
>MHYA01000143.1:1128-37045 GCA_001825675.1 Planctomycetes bacterium GWF2_42_9
TAAATACTCTGTTGCACACTTTTACCCAAACAGAGCAAATCATATATCTTTTCATTCGTGCGGATTAATCCATCCAGTGGCTCATCTTTGAGCGAGGCAATTGCGGAAGCGATATTTGCCTCACTGAATTCATGCTGTTCACCTTTAAAATATATTTTGTTTATTTTACGAAGCTGATTTTCTAGTACTCCATCCAGCAGCACTGCTGATAGCTTGCCACCTCGGAGTTTTATTGCTTCGTCTGGCGGGATATATTCGTATCCTAATTTCATTAACAACTGCAACGCCGGTATCTGCGATATATGGTCTTCTCTCATTTGTGGAGTAGTCATAAATATTCTCTTACATTTTAAGTTAAATAGTCTCGTACAGTACAATCTATTCCATTTAATATTAGCACCTCTGCAAAGGCCTCCGCACCAGCCTTTGCTTTGTCACGAGATTGTGTTTTAGAGTTTATAAAAATCGCAAACCCCGATGAATATTCTGTTTCTCCAAACTTGTTCTTTTTCAACCATCGAGCAAAACTGCTCCTTGCATCTGGTAAAAGCACATACGCTCCGCCACATAAACCATCAGAAATAGTTTCTTGCTCCACAATCATCGGGGTTGGAACACAAATTGATATGGCTCTATTTGATAGGTCGATAGCCAAATCATATATCTTTTGCCATCTCTCGAATTTAGGTAACCTATCATCTATAATCGGAGGTACAATTGGTTTTGAAAGGTTCGCCTTGTTATCGGAATCAGGCATTGCACTTGTTAATTTGATTTTTTCATTTTGAACTAACCAGCACACTTTAACGGATTTGATTTTTTTGTTTCTGCCAATCACCGGTAAATACATTTCATATCTTATCCCATATTCGTCTATTTTGTCGATTTTCCGAGCGACACTATTTTTTATTCCGTAATAAAATTGAGCCAGCAAGAACCGCCAATCATCTTTATAGATGCCAAGTTGCTCATTAAAAAAGTTTGCTTTTCCGCCACCTTTCCGGTGCTTTTCATTTAGGAGATATTCAACAAATTTCTTTTTATCCAATATGAATGTATGAATGCCTTCTGACAAAGGTGCTACAAGATTTAAATCAATATTTCTCTTACTGCCACGTAGCAGCTCTAATACGTTTTGATGTTCGGTCAACGTTCCTTTCGCCTCATATACCTTCAATGTTTTTTTGCCAGACAATGATTGCTGGTGGCACTTCGACACATCAGGAATATTTTTCCGGTAATCTTCAGTTGGTAGGATAATTATATTATCAGGATATTGTTTCTTAAAATCAGCTAACCAAAAACTATTATTCCCAACTCCCTCTGTATTTTCAAAATACACTGTCCTATTTTTAAAATAGCAGAATTCAGGCAGTGAACGTAAACACTTGTCATATTGAACTATATTGCCTAAATCAATTTCCAGTACGCCATAATATGCAAGATTAGCTTTTAATCTGTTATCAATTTTAATAGCTGTCGCTCTATCCAAAGTCGGGAAAGTTATACAACAAGTGTTATGTTTAAGGAGGCCATCCAAAATTATTTTTGTATCAATAGAGCTCCATTGTTGGCCTATCTCTTCAGCAAATCGAACTACTAAAGACATGTGCATGTGTTTGTCAAATTTATATGTGCTATTATTTTTAAATTTTGAAATATTGATTTCTGAAATCTTGTGACTGTCTCCGGGAAGAAATATATCTCCCCAGTGAATGCGAGAGCGCACTTTAGACTCAGCATCAGATTCAAATAATGACAAGAAAACCTGATTCAGAATCGGATAGCCATAGATGCTTCTTAAGCATTTATGGTCTGCATTGAATATAAATGCGTATGGGCTAAGTGCTGTCATTTCAGATTTTCACTCTAATTTCGCCAGTTAGTAACTTTTGCATTAAGCCTTTTTTTTGCTGCTTGAGAAGTTCGAGTTTTTCTTTTAGCTGATATATTTCCTTATCCGCTGTATTTAAAACAGATGCGATTTTTTGTTGTTCTTCTATGTTTGGAATGTTTAGTTGTATATTGAGAAAATCACTCTTATTTAAAACTCTGTTTCTGCCGGCGCCGCCCGGGGAAACCAAACCCAAATCAAACACAAAACGTTTTTGCTGTATAACATGTTTCATATAGGCGGGCAGCATCTTGTCTAATTTGAACATATAGGTTGGAAAACGATGAGAAACCAAGCCACCATCATCATTGCTTGAGGCAATTGCAACAGCGCCTTCCCACGCAAAAGTGATATTAACTATGAGGTCGTTTTCCTTTACCTCATAAAGTTCATCTAATGCAATGTCTTCTGGCTCAAAATCACATTTATGAAAAATACCCTTACCATGACTTCTAATGCCTAAAGATAAGAAAGCTTCATTAGGCTTGCTTGTAGCACGAATAGTTGGGATGAGAAATATTTTGAGTTTTGTCAATTTCCATCGGTGATTTTTGAATTTCTTAAATCTTTTCTTTCCAGTAAGAAGTTGCTGTGCCATGCCTTTTTTGAGCTTTTCTTTAGCGGTTATCAGCTTACCAAGTGTCTCAATCGTCTCATCACATTGGCTTAAAACTCTCTCTATCTTTGTTTGCTCTGCCAGAGAGGGTAAGGCGGTGTCGATTGATAAAATAGTAGAAGAAGATAAACTTGGCACACCCGATGCCTCGTTATACCGTCGCCAATTAATTGCACTAAAAACATAGTAAAAAAACTTCGCAGAATTTCCGTTTTTAAGTGCGGTATAAAACAAAGTGTCAACAGTCCAAAACGGAGAAGCCATGTACTGAGGTTTATCTATAGTGCCTTTTCTTCCAATCAAAACAGAAGGTTTGTCAAATAGAAAAGAATTTGTCCTACCAATGATGCCTCCAGACCCAAGTATAGGGTAAGCACCATCACGAACTTCAATGGTTTTCCGAGGTTTACCATGCTTAATGGTCAAGCATTGTTTAAGAGGCACACACGCCCAATCATTTGGAATCCATCCGACTTTAGTATGTTTATATCCGAGGCGATTTTTATTTCGGTCTATCATAGTTGCCTTCCCCAAGGATTGACCTGTCTTGCATCATAAAGATAAACCTGTGTTTTGTTTCGCTTCTTTGGATGGTTATTGTTATATAATTTGATGTCATCACTAAGAGAAGATAGAGATTTCGCATCATCTTCACCAAATACCCCTGCATATATATTGCTAAAACTACCTTCGATAATAGCCTTCCTGATATGTTCGTCATTACTTTTTAAGGCCGTACCGAAAATTACCAAATCGCCCCCTTGTTTTGTTAATGATTTATAACAATGATTCAAATAATAGTTATGTCGTATCTTTTCCAGTTTATCTTTACTGTGACCTTCGGATATAAAAATTGGATAAATCCCTCTCACCAGATTTTCGAAAATCTGTTTTTTTAATATTTTATCTGTTCTGCAAAAAGTCAGTTTAATCGCTTCTGTATTATGGTCATATAGATGCAACCCGCCGTGCAAAAACATTAAATCGTGAGTTGTGTCTTTGTAAACGACAAATTCATCAAGATAAGATTCATAATCGCAATCTGGGTTTTCAGGATCATAGCCGTTATCTTCCGCATTATCACCAAATCCATCAGAATAGCTCAAACCTCTGTTTTGCATAATGACCCAATAAGCTAGCAAATCATAATTTAAGGAGTATATCTTGTGAAAGTTGCGTAGAAAACTGGCACAGGCTTTAGATTCCTCGTTTGTTATAGTTTTGCTGCTTTCGGGGTGATTATTTGTTATGGTATTAACGAGATGCTTTTTTAGATTTTTAATATCTCTCTCAAGCTGTTTTTTATCAAAATCAGGCTGGTATATTTTTATTAAATTTTTAAGACCATCCATATATCGAATTACTTTTTCAAAATCAGCAGTATTTAATTTTTGAAAGACCTTGTGAATATTAGAATTTCTGCTGATTATATTTTCATTCAATGCGGTTTCTAGAAGGTTTGTGTATGAAAATCGCTTGGCGTTATAAGCTACACTAAATCCATTACCCAATAAAAGGCATTTTTTAACTGCGGTTCTGTTGTTAGTTTGATGAGTGTTAATCTGTTTCAAAACATCATCAAATGCCAATAATTCTAAGCTCATAAACCCAGTTCCTTCATACATGCAGCCATTTTTTTATGCGTGTCAGCAAGTTGCTTTTCAAGCGTCTCAATTTCTTTCTGTATGGCCGAAATGTTAATTTCTTCTTCTGGCTCGAAGGTATCAACATATCTGGGAATATTCAGATTATAATCATTTTCAGCGATTTCTTTGTAACTCGCTCGATACGAATATTTATTAATAGCTTTAAATTGTTTGAAAGTCTTGACGATTTTTCCAATGTCTTCGTCACGAAGTTTATTTTGCTTTTTGGCATCTCCATAATCTTTGCTTGCATCAATGAAGAGAACATCTTTCGTTTTCTTGCCTTTATTGAAAATAATAATTGCCGCGGGAATACCAGTACCAAAGAAGAGATTTGCGGGCAAGCCGACCACCAGCTCGATAAGATTTTCTTCAATAAGTCTTTTTCTTATTTTACCTTCACTACCGCCCCTGAATAACACGCCATGAGGCACAATGACACCTACTTTACCGTCATCTGCAACCGCAGTTTCAAGCATGTGTGTAATAAAAGCATAATCGCCTTTGCTTTTCGGTGGCACTCCTCTATAAAAACGATTGAACACATCATGCTCGGCAGTATCAGCACCCCATTTATCTAATGAGAAAGGAGGGTTAGCGGCGACTTTTTTAAATTTAAGAAGTGTCTGGCTGTCTTCAAGCAGTTTAGGATTTCTAATAGTGTCGCACCATTCTATGCGTGCGCTGTCCATGCCATGCAAGAACATATTCATTTTACACAATGCCCATGTTGAGCCATTAAGCTCTTGTCCAAATAGAGAAAAGTTACTTGAGCCAATTTCTTTGGCAATCTGAATAAGCAATGAACCTGAGCCACAAGCAGGGTCACATATAGTATCCCCTTCTTTAGGGTCGAGTAATTTGGCAAGAAGCGTTGCTACCTCTTTCGGAGTGTAAAACTCTCCACCCTTTTTGCCAGCATCACTTGCAAAATGCGCAATAAGATATTCATAAGCATCACCAATTACATCTGTGTTTTCCAGATGCGAAGGTCGGAGGTTTAACAGTTTGTCATTAAAATCATCAAGGAGCGTTTGAAGCCTGCGATTACGTTCTTTGGTCTGACCAAGATTTGCTTCACTATTGAAATCGATATTACGAAAAACACCTTCGAGTTTTTCTTTATTTGCATCCTCAATACCTTCAAGAGCAACGTTAATTATTTCACCAAGATTAGGCCGCTCTCTGCGTTCATAAATACTATCAAAATCAGCAGAGAAGGATTCAATTATATCACCCTTGCTATTTCTAAGATGAACTTCTGGTATTCTAAAACGCTCTCGCTCCAACTTCCTTCTAATAAGCTCTGGATTATTCCTATTTTTATTTGTTATTTCCTCTTTCTTGTCCTTCCATATATCGCTCATATATTTAACAAAGAGCATCACAAGGATATAGTCTTTATACTGAGAAGGGTCAATAGTTCCACGAAATGTATCGCAAGCCCGCCATACAATATTATTAATTTCTTCTTTATTAACCTTGGCCATATTACTTTTACTCCAGTTTCGAGTTAATTGCATTTAATGAAATTGCATTTATAAGTTTTTTACGTTTATCTTGAATCAGATTGTTTAGTCGTGAATCTTGGTCAGCCAGTTTTGCCAACTCTATAACTTTTCTTTGTATATCAGTTGAGGGAACTGATACTGTAAGCTCCTGAAAATCTGATTTTAGAATCAGAGGAATATGTGAACCTTTGATGTATGAACTCAAATCATTCTGAAACTTATCACTATTGAGATACCATGCCAAATACTCAGGAAGTATGCCCTTTGTCTTTAACCGCAGAATAAAAAAATAACCTGAGGCGATGGTATTCTTAAGATTAATCTGTATAGCTGTCGCGGTTAGCTTTTGACCTCTTGAAAGAAATAGCACATCGCCCGCAATGACTTGATACAGTTCAGGAGTTCTCTCTGGTGTTATTCTTTCAAGATTTGTAAAATCAGCGGGGTCTTTCTTAAAATCCTTTATTTGGATAATTGCATAGGGACCGTCCGGTTCAGGTTGCACCCGGCCAGCAATCTGATAACCATTCCGTATTTCGAGAATGTCTTTCAATTTAGCTATCATGCTTTACCTTTATTTAAATTATGGGGGACGCTATGTGCGCCCCCATAATCACTGAAGCAACTACTCTCTTGTGTGGTTGCCAACCTTATAGACATAGACAAATCTGGTAGTTGAATCACCACCACCGTCGTCACCTTTACAGCCTTTTGCAAGGAAGTGTTTTTCAACCTGCCTTGCAACTGTATCGGTGCCAAAATCTTTATATTTCCACCAATCTGTTTTCTCATTTACTCCGTGGCCATTAAATAATCGGTCACGTGGGTTTGAAGCTATACCGCAATAAAATTCGGAATAGTAACCGGCATGTTGCCCAATAAAGTTATCAATGTCCTGCATAAAATTTTCCTTTCAGAATTCACTAGATTGTCAACTGTTACACAAAAAACTCAAAAATCTACACGTTTAAGCCATAATGAGCCTCCTTTCTCAACATGGCTGCCTTGACAATCTGTAATTTTCTGGGACAATAACTTCAGAGAGGTTTTGTCTCATCAGGTTGTTAAAAGCGACCTCGTTGGCATTACTGGGCCTTGTGTTACAGCACAAGGCCATTTTTGTATAATTGATACTTACATCAGAAGTGAATAATATCACGAAACCAAAATATGGCAAGCGATATTTTTTAATATGTATCGGCTATACTTGTATTGTTTTGCTGATAATGGCTCCTGTTTTTGCGTAAGCTCATGGAAAATAGGTACTTATGATAAATGTCGATTCCACGGAAAATTTTGGGAATTTTGCTTTTTCTTGGGGTTTTTAAAAGGAGGCAGTATGGAACCGACAAATTTTGAAGAAGAATTGCCACTTCTTTTGCCCTCGGATAGCAACTTTCCGATGTATCCTTTCAAGGCGGGGACTTTGTCAATATGGCATCAATCGCATAATGACTACCAAAGATACCATCTAACTGAGAGCGACCAAAAAATTATACAAGAAACAATTGGCTCTCCCTTCACGCTGCCAGACCTGAGGGCATATCTGCTCAAAGAATGTAATGTTCAAGACCCGACAAATTACAGTATTCCTGATATCATAGCAGCTTTAAAGTCGGTAAAACCAAGAGAAAAGCGGCATGGGATTAGCAATAACCATTCTCAGGACTTTACTTCTGTGTTTTGGAATGGCATAAAATATCAATTTAGCAAAGGACACCAGGCAGAATCTGTTAAACTCCTTTGGGAAGAATGGGAAAAAGGCGGCCATACTTTAAGCGAAAAAACAATCGGGGAACAGATAGGTTCAAGTGCCAATAATTTCCGGTTGCTACATGTTTTCCGCAATCATAATGGCCAAGGTACACACCCGGCTTGGGGCAAAATGATTATTTCATCCGGTCAGGGTGTTTTTCGCCTGAGTGATAATTCTGAAAAAGATTAACATCACAAAAAAATCACACTTTGCGCACCAGTTCCTACACACATACTGCTGATATACTGACAGCAGTATGCAATCAGAAAAATATATTTCTATCGAGCTATCGTTGCGAGGACATGGATTCCAACAAGCAATTACAAAGAATCCCATAGCTCTGAACAAAAATCCTTTCCCTTATTTTCATTCACCATCACATGGGATAAAGGTTCAGGTCTATTTATATGATTCAAATTAACATACTTCTTGAAAGGGAACATTATGCAGAAAATGAACAGAAGTGAATTATTGAAACAGATGGAGAGTGTATTGCCGGGACTTTCACAACGAGAGGTGATTGAACAGTCCTCTTGTTTTGTCTTTTGCAAGGGCAAAGTAATAACATATAACGATGAGGTCATGTGTACGCAGAAGTGCGACCTCAAAATTGACTGTGCTGTATTTGCAAAACCATTTATCTCAATTCTTCGTAAGCTAACTGATGATGAAATTTCAGTATCAACGAATAAAACTGAATTGGTGATAGGTAGCATAGGGACAAATGCTAGTGTTCACTTGGAGAAAGAAATTTTATTGCCAGTAGCCGATGTTGAAAAACCGCAAAGCTGGAAATTGTTGCCGAAAGATTTTTGTAATGCTATTGCTGACGCAAGAAGTTGTGCCAGTACCGATGCGTCACACTTTGTCCTCACCTGCATTCACATACATCCCAAATGGGTTGAGGCATGTGACGGTGTACAGGCAATCCGTTACACGATCAAGACAAACTTTAATTCGCCTGCACTGATAACACGTAGTGCGATTAAGCACGTTCTTAAATCAGAAGTTTCTGAATTCAGTGAAACAAAAAATTGGATACATTTCAGGAACGAATCAGGCATAGTGTATAGTTGCAGACGATATACCGAAGAATATCCAGACCTGACAGGAGAACTGAAATGTGAAGGCGCTGAAGTTACACTGCCCAAAGAACTTTTGCGAGCAGTTGGACAGGCGGAGGTTTTCGCATCCAAATTTTTTTTTGGTAGTTATGTCACAGTTAAATTGCAATCTGGCAGGGCAGTGGTAATGTCGTATAGTGCGTCCGGACATTTCAGTGGGGCAAAAACAATAGCATATAAAGGCAAGACTATTCAATTCACAATCGAACCCACAGTTCTCAAAAATATACTCCGCAAATACAGTCGATTCGAAGTAGCATCATCAAGATTGAAGGTAGATGGTGGCAAGTTTGTATATGTGACATGTTCAGGTACTGCATCTGACATGCTAAAGCACCATAAAATTACAAACTGAGCCGCCCGACAATTGGCGAGCAAAAGAAATTGGTACATTGATAAGAAAATCTGTACGGTCGGGTAACTCAAGCCGTGCTGCGTAGTAATTGAGGGTTTATAAAACCGCAAAAGGGGTTGTAGTCTCGCCCGCAAGGATCGTATATTTTTGTGCGGGCGGTACGAATTTTGGGTAGCTCCCAGAAGACAGACTGTTCTGCTTGACGACAGTCGCGCCGCCCCTTTTATAATTTTCGGTCAAGCTGAAAGGTCAAGCAATCATGTCAGAAGCAAAACTTCGTTTTGCGGCATTATGTCGTGTGAGTACGGAACAGCAAGAGAAAGAGGGCGAGTCTCTTCGCTTACAAAAAACAGAAATCGAAAATGCTGTCAAACATCTTGGTGGCATTATCGTTGCAGAGTATGGGGGACAGGAACATGCTACGCCGGGATATGAAAAGAAAGAAATTGATCGACTTGTTCGTGATGCCCAGAAGATGCCAAAGTTATTTGATGCTGTAATGGTTACTAATGCCGACAGGTGGAGCAGAGACAACCAGAAATCAAGAGAGGGACTTGATGTTTTTAAGGAATATAATATTCAGTTTTTTACAGGAACGACACGACATGACTTAATCAAACCTGAAACACGTTTGATTCTGGGTATGTTTGCTGAAATGGGGCAGTTTTATGCAGCTAACCAGAAACAGAAATCAATCAATGCCCGCATACATCGAGCAAAACGAGGAATACCAACAGGAGGAAAAGTACCATATGGAAGAATACTCGATAAAAACACAAAGCAATTGGTTGTGGATATAGAAAAACAAGCCATCGTAGAACAAATTGCTAACCGATATTTGGCGGGCGAAAAAATGCCAGAGTTGGCAGAAGAATTTGGAATGAATCATTCAAATTTGCATAAAATATTAACAAAACGCTGTGGCGATACATGGGAGATGAAATTTAACGTCAACGATTTGAGAATACATGAAACTGTACCAATGAAGATGCCTCGCTTGCTTCCAGAGCCAATAATTCAAGCTATACTCAAAAAAGTACAAGCTAATAAAACTTATGAACACGGGAAAACAAAATATTTATATCTTCTCTCAAGGATGATTTTTTGTAAACACTGTGGCTACGCAATGTTTGGACAAAGAAATCACAATGGACACCAGTATTACCGTCATGCCCACACAAAACGTACTAGGAAATGTGAGAGCTTCAAAACCTTCGTTAGAGCAGACGTACTAGAAGATATGGTGATGCGTCATTTGTTTGAGTGTTTTGGTAATCCTAGAGCCGTCCAAAAAGCGATAGAAACTGCTACACCTAACCTTCAAAAATTAGAGGAGTATCGAAAGCGTATCGAGGAAATAGACAAGTTGCTTATCAAAAATAAAGTCAGCAAAGACCGCATACTGCGTTTCATTGCAAAAGATACTATCAGTGACAGCGATGCCGAAACACAGCTTTTGGAACTGAAAGAAAAAGATATTAAACTACAGACAGAAAAGCAACAATTGCAGGATAATATTGGAAATAGCCCAAGCCCTGATAAGATTAAAACTGTTTCAAAAACCATCGCCGTTCAATTCAGAACATCGCAACTGCAAATGAACACACGAAAGCGATTGGCCGCAGAGCAACCATTTGAAGAAATGACGTATGAAGAAAAGCAAGCATTAGTGAAAATGGTCTTTAGTGGTAAAAGACCTGACGGAAAACGAATGGGTGTAGATATTGAATGGGATAGCAATGGATGGAAGTTTGATATACACGGTCATCTTATTGACAAAGAGGGTTTATTTGTTTTGAGTGATGCTCGAAAAGAAATCTTTTTTGGTGAGGGTGGTGGTTATAGCATATCGAGGGACAGAGAGTTATGTACTAAATCCACATGGCATTCACAAGGCAAAGCCCCTCTTTAACTCCCGACTGCTTCACAAGTCTCTCAACCTCACCATGTATCGAAACGATCTCCCGCCTCTGCCCAACTTCAACCCACAACTCTTTCGTAAGCGCCTTCATATTACCTCGCCTTAATTTTTAACAATTTCTTCTCACTGCTCACTTACATTGCTATCCTTTTACACATTTGGCTAACCAGCAGTCCCAAAAAAGTCCCGCTGATATTTCCCAGCACCGCAAGCAAAAGTCCAACCGGCGCAAGCTGGGCATGATAAACCCCAGCTACTACCGGCGCACTGGCGGGGCCTCCTATGCACGCCTGGCTCGCAGCTGCTGCCAAAGCAATCGGCGCCCTGAGCACCCTCGCTGCCCCAAGTACGATAATCGCATGTATCGCTATCCATGTAAACCCAGCGGTAAGCAGAATCGGTGCATTTGCGAAATTCGCCAAACTCGCCTTGGCCCCTATCGACGCAAGCACAAGATAAAGAAGCGCAAAACCGATCCCCGATGAACCATTCGCCTCCAGATTCCTGGCGCGCGTAAACGAAAGCCCGATCCCGATAAACGTCGCAATTACTATCGACCACGCCGGGGCATTCAAAACGCCCGCAGCTTTTTTAAGATAGCCTGCCATTCCCACTGGAATCGGCCCCGCCCCTGCTCTTTCCAGCACACCTGCAAGTACCACCGAAACTACAGCCGCCGCCGCACATAAAACCACAATTGCCAAAAATCCATACTTCCTGCTCAGCGCGCCCACATTTACTTTTACCTTCGCCCGCGCGACAAGATCGTCAATTAGCGTCCGCCTGGCGCAAAGCATCTTATCAAGCCTGCCCTCATACGCCGCCGCTGCGATCAATATCGCCATCCATGTATAAGGCACGATCGTATCCACGATCACCATCGGCAGAAAAACCGCGTCCGGCGTATTTATCGCCTCCTTCACCGCGATCATATTCGCGCTGCCTCCGATCCATGAAGCGCTCAGCGACCCTATCCCCTTCCACATCTCCCCCGGAAGATAAGTTTTATAAATCCCCATCACCCCCGCCGCACCAGCCATCACACCCACGACACTGGCACCCATCATCGCAAGCGCCACAGGCCCAAGCTTGAGTATCGCCTTTATATCAACCGACAACAAGAGCAGCGCCAAACTAGCAGGCAGACAATATTTCGCTATCCATATATAAACCTCGCTCTTGTTCGGCAATATCCCCGCAGTACTCGCCAGCATGGGCAAAAGATAAATCCAGAACATCGAAGGTAGATACTTAAAAAATCCCTTCGTCCTCTCATGCCTGCTCAGCAGCAAAATCGCCGCCTCTATCGCGACCAGCACACACGCGATATATGCCATCCCCCAGTTCATCGCCCGCCCACTTCAAATTCGTTCGAGCGAATTGTGATATTCCCATATCTTCGACCGTGGGCAAAAAAGTGCACCGAATCGAGGTCGATATAATCAAACCCGCCCCTGCCCGCCGCGAAATTTATCGCCGCTGATAACCCAACCATCGTCTCGGTCATGCACCCGATCATAAGCTTTAGCCTTGCCCGTTTCGCCGCTGAATAAATCTTAGCAGACTCCGCGATGCCGCTTTTAGCTATTTTAATATTGATACCATCAGCAAGTTCATTATCGATCACCCGCCTGCAGTCTGCGTAATCAAAAACCGTCTCATCAACGATTACAGGGATTTGCGTTTTGCCGTGTATCGCCGCAAGGCCTTTGTAATCGCCTCGCATCAAAGGCTGTTCAAACAACTCTATATCTATGCCGCTCTTTGCGCAACGTTTTAGCATCTCCAAACAGCTCTTGGCCGTATATCCCTGGTTGCCGTCAAGCCTGATTATCGCCCCCTCCACCCTCGGCTCAACAAACCCCCACACCATCTTCAAAAACGAAATATCCTCCTCAACCCGCCCGCTCACCTTAACCTTGTAAACCCGAAAATTATTTTCAACCGCACGATTAAGCCAATCATCCAGCTTGCCCCTGCCAGGTACAAACGGTATCGTTATATCCGTCTCGATCCTGTTCTTCTTCGCCCCCCAATACTCAAACTCATTTTTCCCTTCACTAGCCAGCCGCGCCCGAAACAGCGCCACCTCCAGCCCCGAACAAGTCATGTGAAATTGGGCATTCTCTTTTTTTGCCTTTTTGACGATATCCTGGTATTCACCAATTTCCATCCCAAGTGCATATCTTTTTACCCCGCCCAATATTTGCTTTATCTTCTCCGCCGTCTCATCAGGAAACACAAAACTCGTCGGCACCTCTCCAAGCCCAACCGCCCCATCGTCAAGCGTGACCTTTACGATCACACTCGTCGCCCGCGTCTTCGACCCCAGCGAAGTCGCAAACGTCGTTCGCATCTCCTTAACCATCACCCCAACCTGCATCCGTGCGATCTTACTCATCTTGAATTTCTTATCTTCGCCTTTGTTTTGAATTTGCTTTTATTTTCTATTTTTAATTTGTTTCGTGCTTCGTATTTAGTGCTTTTGCTGCTCTATTCGATGTTGAACGTTCGATGTTCATTTGTTTTAACGCGTAACTCGCAACCCGTAACTCGTAACTTTCCTATAAACTTCTTCAATCACATCCACCATCGTCTGGGGCGCAAATTGTTTCCTCACACTCTCCCGCCCAGCTGTGCCGAGCTTTTCTCGCAATTCTTTATTCTCTATCAGTTCGGCGCATGCCGCCGTAAGCGTCTTGATATCTTTCGGGGAAATCAGCCTACCTGTATTATCATTAACAACTTCCCTCGCGCCATCGACATCAAAGCTTATCGCAGGCGTCCCGCAAAGCAGCGCCTGCGGCAGCGCCCTGGCAAGCCCTTCCCGCAGGGAACAATGTACCAGCACATCTGAAGACTGTATCGCAAGCGGAACCGCCCCCGGCTCTAATAACCCCGTAAACTTGAATCTCTCTTCCAGCCCAAGCCGCCGTATCTGTTCCTTGTATTGTTCGGTTAGCGCCCCATCACCAACAAACAACCACACGGCCTTGGGAAATCGCCCCGCAAGCTCCCTGGCAGATTCGATTATATAATCATGCCCCTTCAATTCCGCGATCCTTGAAACAGTCACAAGCACCACCGCGTCAGAAGCGATCCCGTATTTCTTCCTGAACCCCTCCCGCTCATCTTCGCTTATAGCCCGCAAAAAGCTCTCTTCCTCTATCGCCGAATACGCTGTCGTATACATATCCGCCGTTCCCATCCCAGCCGCAAGCGCCTGCCTGGTCATCGCATCCGCAACAGTTATAAACGCATCCGTCCTCTTGGCGGCAAATCGCTCAATAGCAATATAAAGCTTATTCACGATTGCATTCTGATATGGATGAAACGCAAGCCCGTGTATCGTATGCACAACCGCAGGCCGCCGGGCCACACCAAATTTTCCCTTGAGATTATAACCGGCAACTCGCCCCAGTATCCCCGCCTTAGCCGAATGCGTATGCACCACATCAGGCTTTAGCTGGGCTATCATCCCCTTAAGCTTTTTATATGTCACAACATCATGCCAAGGCAGTATCGCCCGTCGCATCTCCTCACAAACCCGCACCTCATATCCCTGCCCCTTAGTCGCCTCAAACATAGCTCCCTCAGGCCCTATCGCCGGCCCCGTTATCAGCACAACCTCATGCCCCCTCGCAGCAAGCTCCTTGCAGGTAATAAGCGTATTCTCCTGCGCCCCCCCCAATATCAACCTTGTTATAATATGAACGATCTTCATTCGGCTTCTATTCTGAATCCAGAATCCTCGTCGTTTCCTGATTTTGTTTCGAATTTTTTCTTTTTTAAATTTTCGAATTTGTTTCGGATTTCGGGTTTCGTGCTTCGGTTTTCCTTCCGCCTAATATTTTATCCACATCAAACAAAGCCCTTCCGGCGGAGCAGTCGGCCCAGCCGCCGTGCGAGTCTTCGCCTCGATGATCTCTTTCATCTTTTCCGGCTTCCATCTCCCGCGACCTACCTCAACCAGCGTCCCAACAATGTTCCTAACCATATTATAAAGGAACCTGTCCGCCTCTATCTCAATATACACCCACTTATCTTCCCCCCAGACCCTGCACGCCATCACATTGCGCACACTGTTTTCACGCCTATCCGCCGCTGCCGCGAAAGATTTGAAATCATGCTCCCCCAAAAGCATCTTCGCCGCCTCATCCATTTTAGCCGCGTCCAGCTCCCCAGGCCGATGCCAGCAATTGCGCGCCTGCAGCGCATTTGGATTCTTGCCTGTAAATATGCTATAGCGATATTGTTTATACTTCGCGCTGCTCGATGAATCAAAATCCGGCCCCACTTCTTCCGCGCTTAAAACCTTGATATCCCTTGGCAGCCTGTGATTGAGTGCCTTTACAAAATTATCCGTCGGCACCGGCGACTCGTTCAAAAAATTCACCACCTGCCCCAGCGCACTCACCCCTGCATCCGTCCTGCTAGCCCCGTTTATCTTAGTATAAAACCCCGTAAGATCCCCCATGGCCCGTTCCAGCTCCCCCTGTATCGTCCGCTTACCCGGCTGCGCCTGCCAACCGCTATACCCCCGCCCGTCATAAGAAACAACAAGCTTCACGTTTTTCGCAATTCTTTTAGCCACGGACCACCTTAATCAAAAAGCCAGAAACCACTGCTGGCTTCTGGCTTCAATAGTTTACCAAAGACTTTGCTGATGTAAATTTTAAAGCAGCTCGGCGATTTGGATCGCGTTCAGGGCCGCACCCTTGCGCAACTGATCTCCAGCTACCCACAAATTAATTCCACGATTATCCGGTATCGATTCATCCTGGCGAATACGACCAACCAGCACGTTATCTTTACCAGAAGCGTCAATAGGCATAGGGAAGCGGTTATTCGCAACGTCGTCCATAATCGTCACGCCAGGCGCTGTACTAAGCAATTTCCGCACCTGGTCCGGCGTAATGGGGTCGCGGAACTCAAGGTTAATGCTTTCGCAATGCGCCCTGAGCACCCCAACACGAATGCATGTCGCCGTGATCGCAATTTCCGGGCAGTGGAATATCTTGCGGGTCTCTTTAACCATCTTTATTTCTTCTTCATTGTAGCCATTTGGCAGCAGGGCCGAATTATGGCTGAACACATTGAATGCAAGCTGATACTTAAGCGCCTTGCAAGTCACGGGCTTGCCCGCCAGCACCTCGCGAGTCTGCTCTTCAAGTTCCAGCATCGCAGCCTGACCAGCACCGCTAGCAGCCTGATATGTGCTCACAACCATGCGCTTAACAGGATTAACCTTGTGCAACGGCCAAATCGGCACGATAGCTATGATCGTCGAGCAGTTTGGATTTGCGATTATCCCCTTGTGCTTCTTGATATCTTCCGGGTTGATTTCCGGTATAACCAGCGGCACATCCTCAGTCATGCGAAATGCCGACGAATTATCCACAACCACCGCACCAGCCGCCACCGCAGCCGAAGCAAACTCTTTGCTCCTGCCCGCACCAGCCGAAAACAGCGCAATGTCGATGCCCTTAAAGCTATCCTTAGTCAATTCCTCAACCGGGTACTGCTTGCCTTGAAACGTGATCGATTTACCCGCCGACCTCGCCGACGCCAGCATCTTCAGTGACGAAAACGCGAACTTCCTCTCGTCGATGATCGACATGAACTCCTGCCCGACCGCACCGGTCGCGCCCACGATAGCTACATTACGGCCCATAAAAATCCTACTCCTGATATAAGGATTAACTTCTTTTACGCACAAAAAACAACATATAATACAAACCGCCCCCTAAGTATGCAAGCCCATAAATCCCGACCAACTACTACCAAATTAAAACCACCCCCAAATCCCAAATTTTCCTCCATTTTTTAATTTTTATCTTTGATTTTTGATCTTTTTACCCCCCTGACACCCCCAAAAATCACCATTTTTTATTCCACCAGAAGAATATGACCGTCGCCGCCGAAAAGCCAGCCAGGGATGTTATAAGCGCAAACATCCATTCTGCGTGCTGGTGCGGTATAGGCACATTCATTGAAAACAAACTCACAACAAACGTCGGCAGCATGATCGATATAGTCACCAGCGTCAGCGTCTTCATTCGAACGTTCAAATTGTTGCTGACGATCGATGCCCTTGCGTCCATAAGTCCTGCTAGCACCTGGGAATATATCGATGCCTGCTCACGGCACTGATTGTTCTCAATTATAACATCGTCCAGAAATTCCAGGTTGTCAGCCGTAAGCCTGAATTTGGCGGCGCTGTTTTTTATCTTCTCGATGAGCATAGCATTGGAATTTATTGCGTTTAAATAGTACACAAGGCTCTTTTCCAGCGTGAAAAGGTTAAGGAGCAGCTTGTTTTCCATCGCCTGGTTTATCTGGTGCTCAAGCGAATCGCTCATCATGTTGATGCCGCGCAAGTGCTCCACAAAATGCACTATAGCCCTGTAAATCAGCTTTAGCATCACATCCTGTATCGAGGCCACCTTCAAAAACGGCTTGCCCTCAAACAGCGGCGTATCTTCAGTAACCACTATTATCAGCTTGTCCTGAAAAATAAAGATACCGGTGGAGGCTATCTTGAAAAGGAAATTGTCTTCGGCGCTGTAGTGCTTTGGACGCTTGAAGATCATTGCCGCGTGGTCAGGCTCAAATTCAAGTCGGCTCTGTTCTTCCGGGTCAAGAGAGGAATTGAGTGTGTGCTCATCCATCTTGAGTACATCAACAAGATACCGTCGCTCCGATTCATCCGGCGCGATATATACATAGACCACCGCCTCGTCGTTTTCCACCTCGACAAGCCGGCCGTTGGTAATCGCCAGTTTCTTCAGCATTTTTGACCACCTGACTACCCCATTACGTTATCTATGCACGATATCATCGTAGAAATAAACAATTTGGACGATACTACCTTTGTGGTATTCACTAGTCAAGCCCTGGGTTCATTAAATTCCGGAAAATGGCCTAAAATAGTCTTATTTACAAGCTTGACGCCTTATTTCCAGTTCAGCACCTCGGCTGGCAAGTGGGCCAGGCTCTTAACTATCCAGTCCGCCTCGCCAAGCTTATCCGCTCCAAAACTCGTCGTTACAGCAAGGCACTTTGCACCAGCCTTTTTCGCCGCAGCAATGCCGTTTACGGCATCCTCTACTACCAGGCACTGACCCGGCTCAAGTCCGAGTTTATTTGCCGCAAGCAAAAATATATCCGGCCAAGGCTTCTTCCTCTCCACATCCTCACCCGTCACCACCGCGTCAAACGTATCAATTGCCAGACCTATCGCCTCAAGGTTCGATCTCACCTTTCGACGATCCGCACTCGATGCCACTGCAACCTTCTTACCCATCTCCTTGCACCTGGCGATCATTTCCAGTGCCCCCGCAAGCGGCTTGAGTTTACCTTTGATCATTTCATCATAGATATCGTAGGTCCTGCCCTTGTCTCTCTTAGGATCAAATTCCAGCCCGTACTTCTCGGCCACCCCGCCCACATACCTGTCCTCGCCCGCCCCCACAAACGGCAGAAAATCTTCCGCTTTCACCGCTACCCCCCTCTGGGCAAACATCTCCATCGCAGCCGCACATATAAAAGGCTCCGAATCCACCAAAACACCATCCATATCAAATATCACACCCAAAGGAAGACCCATCTCATCTCCTGTATTTTGCCGTTAATAGACCAATCACTTTATGAGGCCCAGAAATAGTAAATCGTAAATAAAAAATAGTAAACAAAAAAGGGCGACTCTTCATCGCCCTTGTTGGTGGGGCATAAATGCCACTCAACCATTTACTTTAACTAGATCGATTACTCGATCTCGATTCTCTTGGGCCTTTCGGCCTCTTTCTTTTCCAGCACGACGTGTAAAACGCCGTCTTTCATCGTCGCCTTGACCTTGTTCTCATCGACATGCGACGGCAACGTCAGGCTCCGATACATCCTGCCGTAGTACCTCTCCCTGAGATCCTCCTCGCCTTCCTTTTTTTCGATTTTCTTCTCTCCGCTTATCGTCAAAATACCATTCTCAACAGTTACCTCCAACTCATTTTTGCTCATGCCAGGCAATTCCGCATCCACATAAACATGCTTATCATCTTCTTTAACATCAACCGGACACGACCCAACAACTTGCATTGGGCTTTCACCGAAAAAGTTCATGAAAAGCCTGTCCATTTCCTCATGAAGCTTGCCCAGATTACCAGGCCAAGCCAAGCCTTCCCTTTTCCTTTTTGTTAATTCCTTCATTTTAAACACCCCCTTTCAACTAATTATACGCCCCTTGGTATGGCAAGTTTCAGGCTCCAGTCGATATGACATTGCTTTGGGTTATTAGATTAAAAAAATTACAAACATTACTATTGATTTATACCATCTTACTCTGTAATATAGTAGTCTTACTGTGATTTTGAGCCTGAGAGTAGTACTGCCCTTATTCATAGAGGTACAGAATGCTCGAAGAAAGCCTAATCAACAAGGACGTTGTCGCAACGCGGCAAAACGTGCTGCATGCTATTACGTATCTCCCGGAAATAATTAAGCTGCAAGTAGAAAACAACCGCCTTAAGGCTCAGATCGTTTCACTTAATGAAAGCATCCGTGCCAAAGATGATGCCCTGCTCAAATATAAACTTGTGGCTGAATATACCTGTGACTGGGAAACTTGGACAGATGCGCAATTGAAGCCGGTTTACGTCTCACGATCCTGTTACGAGCACACAGGCTACTCAGTAGATGAATTTTATGCCGATCCCGACCTCATGGGCAAGATCATACATCCCGAAGACCTCGAAAGGTTCATGAAACACGTCAGCAAAGCCATGGAACACCAGACCGGCGTTCTGGAAATTGAGTTTCGGATCGTATGCAAAAACGCAGCTATCAAGTGGATACAGCACATTTGCCTGCCGATCTTCGCCGAAGATGGCACTTGGCTCGGCAGACGCGCCAGTAACCGTGATGTTACTAAGCGAAAAACCATGGAACAAGATATAATCGGCTCCAGGCACGAACTGGAACTGCGGGTAAAAGAGCGTACCGCCAGGCTCAAGCAGCTTCTCGGCGAACTTTCGCGAACCGAGCAGAAGGAAAGACGCCAGCTTGCAATGGTGCTGCACGACCATTTTCAACAGCTTTTCGCCGCCGCAAAATTGAAAGCCGAAATGGCAGCATCAAAAGCAGATTCTGCCCAGGTAAAACAACTGCTCGCCGAAATATCCGACCTCATGAAAGACTGCATAAGTCAATCTCGCTCGCTCAGTGTCGAGCTTTGTCCGCCCGTCCTCTATAATTCAGGCCTGTGCTGCGCGCTCGAATGGCTTGGCAGCTGGATGGGCGAGAAACACGGCTTGGAAGTAAACGTCAATGTCAAACCAGAAATTGAACCTGCCGACCATGATATCAGGGCATTTCTCTTCCAGTCCGCAAAGGAACTGCTCTTTAACATAGCCAAACACTCCGGTACAAATAAAGCCTGGCTTGAACTGGCACCGGCTGGTAACTGTATTGAGCTGAAAATTTGGGACCAGGGCAAGGGTATCAGCGAAGAAAAGCTCAGTCGGCTCGGTCTGGCAAAAGAAGGCTACGGCCTTTTCAGCATCCAGCAAAGGACCGAATCATTCGGCGGCAAATTATCATTAATGGCATCAACTCCAACAGGCTTTAATGTCACACTCACCTTACCTCGACAAAACTGAAAAAAACTTATACCACCTGACCAAAAAATTTTGACCTTCGACTAAAAACCTCCCGCGCATATCAAATGATTCTAAATGAGCTTATAGCGATCAATTGAGCACAACAAGTGCGTTTTACGTTATTTTGTTCGTGCCGCCGCACTTAAGCAGTACAATATTATTTAAGGTATAAACATACTAGGGGAAATTTTCAAAGCGGCCTTGCTTGGTGGCCCATTTCAATTTGTAAACTTCAACTCACATACCTGATAAGCCGTTATGACCCGCGGATGGAACCTGCGAGCCAAACTGTTCAAGGAGGTTTTGTTTTCATGAACAGTGAAAGGGCGCGTCATGAATCGTTCAGCGATTACGCTTACAGAGGTGCTGGTAGTAATGAGCATTATTGCCCTCCTCGCCGCCACCGCAATGGGCACATTTGGTTCCGTGCGAAATTACTGCCGCACCACAGCCTGCATTGCAAACACCAGGTCACTTGCTCAAGCAATGGCCGTTTATGAATCTTCAGCCGGCAGATTCGCCCCGATGTTCACGCTCAAGAAATGGCGCGACGCGAATCCCCGAAATAAAAATCTAAACCAGCAACCTCTCACCTCGAATTACTGGTATGAAACAATAGATGCACAAGCATCTTGCCCCGCTCGAAAAATCGCGTCCCCCAAAAATTGCACCCCTGCCGATTACGGCCTCAACGCCTGCATCTCTGGGCAGTCGGATCGCCCATTAAAAGCTGCCCAGCTTACAACCCCCGCCCGCACATTTTTACTCGCCGATGCAGGATTTGCCGGCATAGCCTGGCAAAACGCCTCCACCTTCGCCGATGCGCCCCCAGGCCTCGAACCTTCTTATGTGCCGGGTTTGAAAATCAATGCTAAAAAGCTGCTTCGTTCGGATGCAAAATTCGATGCGGTAAATGGAAGGCACTGCAATTCAATGGTCGCCGCAGCATTCGCCGATTGCCACAGCGAATCTATAAGCGCCGCCAGCTTTGAGGTCAAAGCCTCGCAGCCTCTCACCTCGCTCTGGCGTGCGAACTAAAACTTTAAATTTAGGTAACATTTTAGCCAACTGTGTGGCACGGGCATCTTGCCCGTGTTTTCCCATTTTAGCCCCAGCGGGGCGTAATATGATAGCCCAGGGTGGAGCGAAGCGCAGCCCTGGGTTAAGTTTACCAACAAAACCAAGCCCTGTAGGGGCGACACAAGCACTCGGCTAAAATGGCACGAATTTTCCATTTTCTTGTATTTGAATTTGTTTGTGATTTGGTACTTGTCATTTGTAATTTGTTTCGGAATTCGAGCTTAGTGCTTCGGGTTTGGTTGCGGCCACCGGCCGCGCCAGGATAATCAGTGGTTAAAAATTTTCTTCTATGAACGGTTACTAAATTTACTGCTCCTGTGAAAGGCGGTCTAATTCCATTTCAAAACGCGCCTTGTGCTTTGCTTCTTCCTCGGCCAGTTGAAGCAGCATCTCCCTCGCTAAAGGCTGGCGAACAGTCCACGAAAGATCGACATACAACCTGAACGCCTCGCGCTCCTTTTGAATGCATATGTTAAGAACGTCGGTGTAATTTATTTCCTGGCTCAGTTTTACATTTTCTGCATAGGCCTGATCATCAGCAGTCGCATCCTGCTTCACCACAAGCCCAAGCTTCATTTCCTCAAGTTCCAGCTTAGCCTTATGCTCAAGTTCCTCCTCGGCCAGCTGCGTGAAAACAGATTTAAGCGCCGGGTCATCCACCTTGCTCGCCAGAGCCAAATATAGCGCGTTTGCCTGTACCTCTTTTGCGATCGCAAAATCGAAAATCTCTGTTTCGGCTTCGAATGGTTTCATGCTGTTGTCCTCTTTAACTGCATAATAACATTATAAGCCGCCATATTCAAGCTATACTTTCCGCAATGAACGCCCGCACCCGCTGCGCAACCCTCGCGCAATCGCTTTGCCTCGCGACTGGGCAAAATGCCCCCAAACACTCAAGCCTGTCGGCCACCTGCTGTGCATCATACGCCGCCAGCAATAAACCCATCTTCTCAAACATCATCGCTATCGTAACCTGATGATCGTTTACCACCTCGCCGAATTTCTTGAGCCTGGGCATTACCAGTAAAGGCTTGTTGTGATCCATCGCCGCCGTGATCGTCCCCATCCCGGCATGCCCGATCAGACCGCTTGAAGAATCAATGTAATTATCAAAATCGTATTTTGCCAGCACCCTCGAAAAATCAAAATTCCTCGGCCTGTATTCTGATTCGCCTATCTGTGCGAATATCTCCTGCTTGAATAAACCCGCGCCCACTGCGTCGTCCACCGCCCGAACAAGCCTGTCAAATGCGAACTGCGTTCCGACTGTTAGAAATATCATATAAGAGTCCCCGCGAATTCAACTTTTTTATACTTAGTAGCCAGTTCAGGCCACTGCACAAGAAACAGATCCGCTATATGTCTAACCATCCTCCCTGACAGTGAAAGCCTCTCGACATTCGTTATGCTGTCGATCCAGATAACCTTAGCTCCGATCAGTTTGCCCAAAAAGCATATCATGCATCCCGCCGCAGCACCGGTCGAAATCACCACCCGCGGCCGCTCGCGCAACACTATTCGCGCGCATTTTAAAAATACCGCCGCAGTTTTCATCAGCATCCTTCTGTTGCATTCGCCAACCACATAAGACCGCCCATGCTTGTCAAGCCCGCCAGTCACTGCCGCCGATGTAGTTACGAAAAACACATCGCCGCCGCTCCAGCTCTGGGCTATTTTCAGCAGTTGTGTCAAATGTCCTCCCGCCGATGCCGCAAGGCATATCTTCACCGATTTACTCATACAAACCCCATGTGTATCCAAGTGTTGTCAATTTGAAGCGGACCCGCCCAGGGCCCGCGATATTCCACTGGTGTACGCCTCAAGAAGAACCTGCGCCTGGCTTGAGCGGTGCTTGTCGAACACTTTAACCGCCCACCAGTATGGAAGCCTTGCCGCGAAAAATATTCCCACAAGTAAGCACGCCATCCAATATGAACCCCGCCCGTAATGCTTGCGAATAAAACGCAGTATGCTCAAACGAAGTTGGATCACCATCGGCCCGCGCACCTTCGCGCTGCTCTGGCCCCCAAGATGAATTATCTCGCCGTCAGGGCAGAATCGTATCTCCCACCGGGCCCGCGAAAAACGCCAGCAGTAATCCGTCTCCTCGGCATACATGAAAAACCCTTCATCCATCAGCCCCACTTCCTGTATAGCCGCGCTGCGGATAAGCATAAACGCCCCGCAAACACAATCAACCAGCCGAGCCTCATTAAAATCCCACCACGTCATCCGCTCACGCCCGAAAAACCGGCTACGCCCAAACACCTTATATAAATAACTCGCCGAAAGAGACATATTCAAAATGGATGGGAATTTAAAACAGCTCCGCTGAAGCGACATGTCGACGTTGAGAATCCGACAACCCACAACACCCGCTCGCGGATTTGCCCGCGCATAGACAAGCGTTTTTTGCAGCGCATCTCCAAGCACAACCGTATCGCTGTTCAAAAGAAGTATCCACTCACCCCGCGCAATCGCGATACCCTGGTTGTTCCCCGCGGCAAAACCCTTGTTGTCGCGATTTGCGATAACTATTGCGTCTTTGAAATCTTCTCGAACCATCTCCGCCGACCTGTCCCCAGATGCGTTATCCACCACGATAACTTCCATTTCGAGATCGCCGCGGTTCTTATATATGGAATCCAGGCAGTTGCGAAGTATTTCTCGCGTGTTCCAGCTTACGATAACAATTGAAATATCCATCCCGCCCCCTGAAAATCACAAAGCGGCCAGCCACTTTGCTTTACGGAATAGTATTTAAACTTCGCAGGTGTGAATTGTCAACTTGCAGAAATGCCGAAATGAAAATAAGGGAAAAATGATTAATTAAAAAGGTATAGCCGTCGTAGTTGTTTTGAATTTGCGTTTTTGCTATTTTAATTTGCTTCGGATTTCGGATTCGTGCTTCGGATTTGGGTGCGGCTCCGCCGCGTCGTATTCCTATGCGCTATTCCTATCCCCTAGTTTCATTTATTTGCGCCATGCAGGCTTACGAACCATCAACGGCGGCAAAAAATGCTGTCTTATCGGGCCTTTGTTCTTGAAAAAGTTCCGCCCGCTCGGGTATATCGCCACCTCAAACAGCTTTACCGTCAGTTGCAGGAGCTTATTTCGCTTTTTATCAAACATGAGCAAGCCCTTAACAGGTTCCAATTACTCTATCGGAGTAATCACCCCCCGCCTTGAGAAATCATGGCTGGTAATTCTAATCGGCAAATAAGGTTTTTGAAAACTCGCGCGCAAGTTTGGGTTTTGGGGGGATAGGAAATGGGGGAGTTTTGAGTTTTGAAGTTTGAGTTTTGAGTTAAATGCAGGTTTTTGGGGAGCCAGTGCGGTTTTTTGGGGGATGGCTGGAATTTTGGGTCATGTAAAAAAGTGTGTCAAGTAAATTTTTTAGGGGGGTATCAGGGGGGGTAAAAAAGGCAATTATGAGTCAAAAATCATGAGTCATTAGTCAAAAAATGATAAAAACTGGGTGGTTTGGGGGGTGCTGGGGGGTTATTTTAACAGGACTAAACAATTCGAAAATTGTTGGTTTAGTGATTAGTGGGTAGTGGGTGGTTTTAGAGATCGGTGGGCAAAATAGGAATTTTGCCCACCCTAAAACCTGCTTACTGCGAGTTCCTTATCTCCTCAATGAATTCATCTAATTCCTCTTCTGTCATACTTGCTCGTAATTCTGCGTCTTCAAGCCATATTTGCTCAAGCCACTCGATCGCCCCTTGGGCATCGAAGGCTTCCACGCTTTCCATCGATTCCGCCTGCAAACCCGATTCCATCATCATTTCCCCGCCACCCGGCATCATCATTTGCTGCTCGCCGCCGAGAATTATCGAATTGGAATCAAAAGCAACGGGCTGACTATTGACATCCCCGCTGGAATTATCAATTACAGTAATCGTAACCGGGCCGCTGTTGTAATGGATAGTGAAGTACCCCACATCGCCCGTGCCCGAGCCAGATAGATTAACACCGCTGATATATGCCCATGTCCCATTGGGGTCAATATCGGGATCGCTTCCCCAGCTTGGATCCCAGCCGAACTGATTGCAATCCGCAATGCCCATAGCTCCGGTCACAGTCGCATTACCGTCAACAACGATCCCAAGCCCCATGCACAACAGCGATACATCCGACTGCACATACACAGTAACATCGCTGTTCGGGTCAGGATAAAGATTTTCACACACCAGATGTAAAGCCGTTTGCGGCTCTACAGGTTCATTTGGCTCATTGGGTTCGTTTGGCTCATTAACATCATTTACATCAGCTAGAAAATCATTGAACTCGGCCATGCTTAAGAAACTGCCCGCCCCAAAACTCCGAGTAACCAACCACTCTTTCACGAATTCGCCCAAGTCATAGTTATTTATAGTGCCATCGCCATATAGGTCACAAGCCCCGTTATAACCTGTTTGACCCCATACGCCTGCAAGCATCGCGTAATCAATAAAGTTGACGGTATCATCATGATTGAAATCCGGCGTATTAGCAAATTCATCCGCACCGATATCGATACGAGTACCAACCTTCCTCGCCCCGCCATCAATATCAGTTTCACCGGCAGGCGGAGTAAATCCGGTTTCACCGGCATTGATGCACGATGAGCCGCTTGAAATGTGAAAATCATTTTGATCGGCAGCAAAGAAATTCGGGTTGCCGGATACATTGGTAGCTCCGGTATAGCCGCCCTGAACGCACGAATATGTAACAGTTGCGTCTGCACTGGAAATTTGTGTGTCGTTGCCCCAGAAAATCGAACTCTTGGCAACCGTTTTACTTTTACTGTAAGAGTCCCAAAATTGAAGGCCTGTGGAATTGTAGGCAACAGTGCAGTTACGAATAGTCGTAATAGCTGATCTACTTGTGGACACGGAAATCGCTCTATAATTTCGGCAAAGTACGTTGTTTGCCATCGTTACAGCATTATACGGTTCACTAATAAAAATTCCTGACCTCAATTCATAATTGCCGAATCCGCAACCGCTGACAATATTATTGTAGAACTGACCGGCAGTTAAATTATATGCGATAACACCGTCATAAGCCCATCCTCTGATATGGCAGTTTATGACCGCAAGTGCTCCGCCGTTAGTGGTTATGCCCATAGTTCCAGTTGTTCTGCCGTCAATGACACAGTTTGTGAGATTGACATCGCCTGTATACGAAACGCTGACTCCGTTAGAGTATCTGCTGTATAGCTGGGATGACGTCACCCGAACTGTACTGTTTTCGGTGCTTATGCAGGTTCCTCCGGTATTTGAGTCTATCACACAGTTTAATATTTTCGCAACCGTGCTCGCGCCGCCAATGCTTATGCCTGGTGAGCCGTCTAGGATTGTAAAGCCATTAATTGTTGCATTGGGGTCTGATGTATAAGTATTGCCGATAGTTATTGCCGCACCAGAAGCCGGCGCGATGATCGTGCCATCAATAAACGCGCGATTTTCAGGATTAACACTTCGTATCGTAAGCTGCTTCGCGCCGAGGGTTACATTCTCGCGATATGTCCCCGGATCAACAACGATTACATCGCCATCACTTGCACCATTGACAGCAGTTTGGATTTTCCAATAGTCCGTCTCTTGTGTAATATTATGCACCGGCTTAGGCGGCCCGCCAAACACCGGCCCCGACCCGAACATCACCGCCATCGTAATAGACTTCGTCTGGCCGGGCTCAAGAGTACCCAAATCCCAGCCCATTGCGCCAGCCGCCGCTGAGGCGCTATAAATGTTGGGGTCACCGTTTAGACTATTATTTTTTATATTATACGTTGTATAGTCCGCAGTGCTGTCACCGCCAGAGCCTGTATCATATATACCGTTATCGAAAGTGGATGGTTGAATTGTGCTGGCAAAAGTTATCCAGTCAACATGGTCTTCTTCCGGGTCGCCCTCATTCCATTGGGTTATCGCAAACCTGAAATCATTTGTTGCGCTGGGATTACATGGGTCGTAACTACGCGGCAGCAGTCCGGGAACAACCGCATTGGAATAAGTGGAAGATTTGTAGCCAGAGACAGTTACTAACCCGTTGAGCATTTGATAAAATTTGAGACCTGTTATATTGCCGGTTGTTTTAATGTTTTTAATGTTATAGGTTTGAAGCAAAACATATCTTTCACTTTTCACATAGGCTGCCGCGGAGTAGCCCTCAAGGTAAAATGGCAAAGAGGCGTAGCCGTTGCTACCAAGGTCAACCATTTTGTAATCAATTGTTACCCTAACATCGCTTTTTCCAATTATACTTCGAGCAGTATCATAGGCTGTTTGATAGTCATGATAATTTGTTAGAAAGTTATAGAATGGCTCCAAAGGATTGCTTGGATTATCCCATGAATTATTGTAGACCCAATCAAAATCACTATTCGTTGTCCACGGTGGATATAACCAGTGGTCACTAAGCCACATCGACTGGTTATTCGTGATGCCTGTATAATAAATGGCTGCGCCATATTCGCCCGACAGCATTTCATGTGAGGGTTGATTTGCATCATTATGCAGGTGGCAAACAGAAGGTCCCCAATAAAAACAATCTGAATAGCCTCCGGCATCAAATTCCGCCTGCCAAGCGGGATTACCAAGCCATACAAACTGTTCTGAAGGAAGTGTTGCAAAAGTAAGAGTTGTAAATAGTAACACACTTAAAAAAATGGCAACTTTATACACAGTATTTCTCCTTATTAAATGTAGATATGCTAATTCAAGTCGATATGAGTATGTTCCATCGACCCCAACTATTTCAATTTGGCGATCTATGCGGCTTAATGGTTTGGTTTGCGTTTGTAAAAAATTAAGCTCCCACCAAACGCCAAAAGCGTAGCGGTTAATGGTTCTGGAACAGTGTGTAGTGAAACGATGCTTGGCAGTCCGCTAGAACGCAAAAAGTAAAACTCAAAATCGGAATTATCAGCCCACTTTCCGGCCAGCCATGTGTTACTCTGGTTTTGCCATACAACAAAATCCTTACCATAGATGTTTATAGCATTCGACGCATTTAAAAGGCCGTGAAAACCTATAGCGATATCTCCGCCGAATAAATTAACAGTAGCACTTTGCGAATCATACAAATAAAAGACATCTATGCTGCCTCCTGTAACATTTACCGTACTGTGATCGAAAGCAGAAATAGAACCGACCATGCCACCCGTCATGGTTACTATAGCTGAGTCATGCAGTGTAACTCGGTCATAGATGTTGCCAGTATTGATAGTTCCAACAGGATTAACAGAATTAAAATCAATACTTGTTATTGCCTGCGCCAGTCCACTCCAGCACAGCAAAAGCCCCAAGATCAAAATCCGCCTTACAACCCTTGTACTACTCATTGTTGCCTCCTTTGAAAAAGAGTTCCCCAAATATTTCCCCAATTCCGCCTGCGCAAAATTGTAGGGCATCACCAAAACGTGCCTCACTACCCCGCCAAGGGCAAGAACAACACGCAGGCAATGCCCCTTTCTGGGGCACTGACTTCTACGGTTGTTCTTTTTCCTTTTTTCAAAGGTGGCGTATTTGTGAGACCGCAACCAAGTCCAGTGGGACTATCATATTATTCAATTGTTAATATACTATATCTAATCAGGCCTTTTATGTCAAATTATATCTATTAAACAACAATCCGCCGCTGGCAAGTAAAAGCATGGTCGCAGGTTCAGGAATAGCGTAGATTAACCCGTGGGTATTTCCCGATGTGTCGTAATAATAACCAGTGATTTTATCACCATCTATGCCAGTAAAAATCGTGCTGTGACCATTCGCTTCAGGCATGTCGAGAATTGCCCACGTTGTTCCGTCATATAAGAAACTGTGGGTTTGGTAATAGTAATAGTATGTTCCCACAAGATTTTCCCCGCTGATACCCGTTACGGCAGAGCTGCCTGGCCCTGGGCCACTTAGGGATGTCCAAATTTGCGTTGCCATATTGTACGAAAAACCATATGTATGCGTACTGCCAGTAAGAGTGTACCATCCAACGAGATTGTCGCCGTCCAAATCAACTATAAATGTTTCGTGGCTTCCCGGCTTATCAAGAGTGGCCCAATTTGATCCATCATAGAAAAAGCCATGTTTAAGCGTACCGCGACCCGTGTCGTAGTAACCAACCACATTGCGGCCATCGATACCTTCTATTCGCGTACTCGCAACATCAGATAAATCCAAAGTGGTTAAGTTTGTTCCATCATAGAGAAATCCGTGTTTATGATAGTAGTCTCCATAATCACCAACAAAATTGGTTCCATCAATTCCCTTGATAATATCAGGGGTGTTTTGAATAGCCCAGGTATCAGTCGCCATGTTGTAAATAAAGTTACCAAGGCTGGACGAGCCGACAACATTGTTGCCGCTTATACCATAAATTTTGGTACCTGTGGCGTTTGGCATATCTAAAGTAAGCCATGTTCCAGCTTGTGCTAGCCCGCTCCAGCACAACAAAACCCCCAAGATCAAAATTCGTTGCACATTCATTTTACAACCTCCCTTATGAAAGAATTTTTCAAAACCTCCATCCGCACCGTGCAAATAAGAGGGCACTGCCACATCGTGGTCGCTTCGGGCCGCCAGGCCCATGGAGAACACGAGCGCAGCGCCCAACTGGGCGCTGACACCTCTCGTTTCTCCAAATTCAAATCTGGCGGATTGAAGCGAAACGTTAAAAGCTCAGCATTTTTATGCTCCCCGCTTCCGCAGGGCATATTATTCAATTGCCAGCACTATAATAGCAATAAAGGCCCAGTTTTGTCAATAATATTTTTTGTTGTAAAAACCATCTACTTAGTCCCATAAAATCAAGATAAAACCACCTGCTTTATCATTCATTCCCCCCGCCCCCGCTCTTTTAATAGTAAATTTTAAATGGCAATCGTTACCCCTCAAACCCCCAACTTGCACCCCGCCAAGCCGTATTTTACTTGACTGCCCGACCCCGGAAGAATATCTATGACTTAAACAAATAGGCTATTTTGAGGAACGAACATGGATAAACATATCATAATGGGTGTGCACATATTCAGCAGAGCTAAACACGTACCGACAGTCCAGAGCCTCTTCACCGAATACGGCTGCCACATCAAAACCCGCCTGGGCCTCCATGAAGTTAACGAAAAGTACTGTTCCCCCAACGGCATGATCCTGCTGGAACTCCACGGCGACGAAACAAAATGCTACGAGCTTGAAGCCAAACTCAATGCCCTGGATGGCGTCGAAGCCAAAAAAATGGTCTTCGGCCACGAATCAGTCGGCGACGATCTTTAGAGCAGTTTAAGCTATCCTGCTCTGGTTCTGGCTACTGCAAACTCGCAATACGGCGTTCGGCTGCATCGAAAATGAAGGACATTTCCTGCTTCGCCGTCCTTGTCTTGCGAGTTTTCGCTACGCCATAACCAGATCATTATATCTTAAAATGCTCTAACGCCTTGGGCAAAACAGCCTCAGCCGTGTCGTCCGGCGCGACATCTATCCAGTTGACACTTCGGAACGTTTTAAACCACGTCCGCTGGGCCTTTGCCAGTTGTCGGCTGTTCTTTTTTATCAGCTCTATCGCTTCCTCAAGGCCGATCTTGCCCGCCAAATGATCTATTATTTCCGCATACCCGATCGCGCACGCAGCCTGGGGACTTAGCGGCTTTGCCTCACCAAGCAGCGATTTGACCTCCTCAACAAGCCCCTGCTCGATCATCCGCTTGACCCGCATATTTATGCGATGGCTGGCATCAGCTTTATCCCGCCGCAAACCTATTATAGTCCAGCCATGCACATTTCCAGGCTCGTCGAACTGCTTCTGAAAAGACGAAATCGGCTTTCCGGTGAGCTTATAAACTTCCAAAGCGCGAATGATCCGCTTTGCATCATTCGCATGGATCCTGCTTGCCGCCTCGGGGTCTATTTTCGCAAGCTCCTTATGAAGTTCAAGAGAACCCTGGGCCTCTATGCTGGCCCTTAACTTATTGCGGATCGCCTCATCCGTGCCCGGCCCCTCAAAAAGGCCGTGGAGCAGGGCTTTTATATACATAGCTGTGCCGCCGACGGCTATTACGGGCTTATTTTTGGAAGTGATCTCCGCGACAGCCGCTTCGGTCATTTCCAAAAACCTGCTGACGCTAAAGGATTCGCTTGGTTCGACTACGTCAATAAGGTGGTGGGGGATAGCCGAGCGGTTTTGAGCTGAAGGCTTAGCCGTGCCTATATCCATCCGGCGGTAAACCTTCATGGAATCGATACTGATGATCTCGCCGCCGAGCTTTTTGGCCAGTTCAAAGCCAAGTTTGCCCTTTCCGGAGGCAGTTACACCCAAAATCATGATCAGCTGAGGCTTAATAAAAAAAACTCCTTACAAAACCGCAAGTTAGGATATAATATTGAATTTACGCCAAAAGTGACACAGTGTAAAGAATTTGTATTTGGAGTCAAATTGGATAAGGATTTTGGGGCCGATCTCAAGAACAAGGCCGTCAGAATAGACAAAGTTCTGCCGCAGATACTCGCCCAGCACGCAGACATCCACCCCAGGATGCTTGAGGCAATGCGCTATACCCTTGAAGCCCCCGGCAAAAGGCTGCGGGCGGCCATGGTCATGATGTGCCAGGAGGCAGTTTCGGGAAGGCAGGCCGATAGCGTTTCCGAGATAGCGGCAGCGGCCATCGAGATGGTACATACATATTCGCTCATTCACGATGACCTTCCAGCAATGGATGACGACGATTTTCGCCGCGGCAGGCCAAGCTGCCACAAGCAGTTCGACGAGCCAACCGCGATACTCGCAGGAGACGCCCTGCTTACATTCGCTTTTGAAGTAATTGCATCGAAAATTCAAGACGGCACCCTCGCCGCCAAACTCATTTCAATACTTGCCTCTGCCGCCGGCCCAGCCGGAATGATCGCCGGCCAGATGGCCGATCTTGAAGCCCAGAATAAACAAGGCTCAAAAGAACACCTCGAATACATCCATCTTAACAAGACCGCAAAGATGTTCGAAGCCGCTTGCCTCATGGGAGGCGCATGCGGCGGCGCGGACAGCGATACAATGACCCTGCTAAGCCGTTTCGGTTTAAAAGTCGGCCTTGCCTTCCAGGTGGCCGATGATATCCTTGATGTGGAACAAAGCTCCGACGTACTCGGCAAAACCGCCGGAAAAGATCAGCAGCAGGGAAAACTTACATACCCTGCCCTGATGGGAATAGACAAAGCAAAACAGTTATTAACCGACTTGACAAACCAGGCAGTTGAACTGCTCGCACCAATGGGCAAGCGGGGCAAAATACTGGTAAGTCTTGCACAAATGCTTAATAATAGAGTTCGATGATGTACAAAATTCTTGAAAAAATCAATTCACCTGCCGATCTTAAGGCTCTTGGCATAACGGAACTGACCGACCTGGCCCAGGAAGTTCGCCAATATATAATAGATTCGGTTAGTGCCACCGGCGGCCATCTCGCTTCCAACCTCGGCGTGGTTGAACTTACCATAGCTATGCACTACGTTTTTGATCTCAAAGCCGACCGGCTCCTGTGGGACGTTGGCCACCAGTGCTATGCACACAAAATTCTCACCGGCAGAAAAGAGCTGTTCAAAAAACTCCGCACGCGCGAAGGCATAAGCGGCTTTCCAAATCCCGATGAAAGTCCCTATGACCAGTTCGCCGTCGGCCACGCCGGTACAGCAATAGCTACCGCCCTGGGTCTTGCGATCGGTGAAAAGCACGTCGGCGCTGAAAATAAGATAATCGCCCTGGTCGGCGACGCCAGTATCGTAAACGGGCTTTCCTTTGAAGGCCTAAACAACATGGGTCTGATAAAACGTCAGATGCTCATCGTGCTCAACGATAATTCCATGGCGATAGACGCAACACAGGGTTCGTGGGCCGGGTATCTTTCCAAGGTACGGCTGAGCCATTCGTATGAGGATATGCGTAACACCGCCAAACATCTCCTCGAACACATGCCGCTGTTCGGTAAGAGCGTGGAAACGGCTTTTGAGAAGCTTAAAAAAACAGTAAGGATGTCTGCCGCTACCGGAAGCCAGCTTTTTGAAAGTCTTAATATTCCCTATTTCGGGCCGGTAGACGGCCACAATATGGCCGAGCTTGTCGAACTCTTCAAGGGTCTGGCTAAGCTGGAGCATCCTGCCGTACTCCACGTTTATACAAAGAAGGGCAAAGGGTTTACGCCCGCCCACGAGCAGCCCAGCAGGTTCCATTCCACAGGGCCTTTCAAGATAAATGGCGAATCCGCCGCCGAGCCTAGTATTGCCAAAAGTTTTACAGATGCCTTCGGCGAGTCTATATGCCGCCTGGCGTCGAAAGACAAAAGAGTTCTGGCCATTACCGCCGCCATGTGCGACGGCACGGGCCTTACAAAACTGAGGGATACTAACCCAACACAATATATTGATGTGGGAATTGCCGAAAGTGCCGCTGTAACAATGGCCGCCGGCATGGCAAAAGCCGGCGCACGGCCGTTTGTCTGCGTTTACAGCACCTTCATGCAGCGTGCCTTCGACCAGATCTTCCAGGAAGTCGCCATGCAGAACCTGCCCGTGGTGTTCTGCTTCGATCGCGCTGGGCTTGTCGGCGCAGATGGTGCTACCCATCACGGCCTGCTCGATATAGGCATGACCCGGATGATGCCAAACATGGTTGTACTTGCACCTGCTGATGAGGCCGAGATGCAAAAGGCCCTGGAATTCGCACTTACTTGCGATAAGCCCGTAGCCATCAGATACCCGCGCGACGTCATTCCCGCCGATCTGTCCAACACCGACGAGCCTTGGATCATGGGCAAAAGCAGGTGGATAGCCAAATCGGACACCGACATTATAATTGTATCCTACGGTAATTTGCTCGGCGAAGCCGTAAAGGCAGCAGGTTTGCTGGAGAAGCAGAGCATAAAGGTCGATATAATTGATGGCAGGTTCGCAAAGCCGCTCGATACGCAGTTATGCCAGCTGCTCAAAGCCGGCAAAAAACTCGTTACGCTGGAAGAGCATAGCGTCATAGCCGGTTTCGGCTCAGCTCTGCTCGAACAGGCCGCCCAATGCGGTATCGATACAAAAGGAAACGTTAAACTCCTTGCCGTACCTGATAGGTTTGTTTTGCAAGGATCACGAAATCAGCAGCTTGATGAATGCGGCCTTAGTGCCAAAATGATTGCCCAGGCTGTTAAGGATCTTATGTAATGAAGAATTCCAGACCAAAACTCGTTATTTTCGGCGATACGCGAAAGCCTCGCGTCGCTGAAGCAATCGAAGAGTTTTTGGGGTTTTGCCAATGCCGCGCGCAAGTTATTGCCAATTGCGCCGTCACGGAATGTGCCGATATCGATTTGGGTCAGGCTAGTTTTGCCGTCGTATTTGGCGGAGACGGATCCATCCTCGCAGCCGCTCGCACACTCGTCGAGGCCGCGATACCTATTATCGGCATCAATGTCGGCAAACTCGGCTATCTTGCCGAATTCAACGTAGGCGAGGTCAAAAAACTTTGGGATCAGGTAATAAGCGACCAAACACTTATCGACCCGCGCATGATGCTCCAATGCGATATCCAGCGAAATTCCGCCACAATTTTCAGCGCAGCGGCTGTTAATGACGTCGTAATCAATGCCGGCCCTCCTTTTAGGATGATAGAGCTTAAAATGCGTATAGACGGCGCGCCGCTTGCGGGCTGCATCGGTGATGGACTCATCATTTCAACGCCAACAGGCTCGACAGCCTACAATATTTCAGCCGGCGGGCCCATACTTGCCGCTAATATCTCGGCGATGGTAATAACCCCCATCTGCCCCCATTCCCTCAGTTTCAGACCTATTGTGGTAGGTGCCGAGCGAAAAATTGAGGTCCAGGCAGTTCAATTGAACAAGGGCACCACAGTAACAATAGATGGACAGGTCTCGAAAACCCTGAACATGCAGGATGTTTTAAGAATAGAAAAACATGGAGGAATGCTTAAAGTTGTAAGCAATCCAGCCCGCACGCAGTGGGATACACTGGCGGGAAAATTGAACTGGGCGGGAAGACCCAATTATTCCGGAGGCAAATAGGCGGATGAACAAGGTTGTGATAATACTTGCGTTTGTGTTTCTTTTTGAGATTTCGGCTTTTGCCATCGATAATCCGATAGGGCCTGCTACTTCACCCCAAAGCTCGTACGGCGCGGGCGGAAATACCCTCACTCCCAACCCTCGCGGCCGCGAGATCAATTCCGGCAACGACATCGTAACCGGCAACGTAAGCGGCGGCAAAGAATTCCGCGGCGTCGTGCCTTACGGCAGCAGTTACTATTTCCAGGGCACACAAGAGAATGCCAGCGTGCAAAATTTCCTGAGGCGTTCTTCCGGCAGCCCTTACGGCAATGATCGCCTCCCGC
>MHYA01000143.1:37067-39381 GCA_001825675.1 Planctomycetes bacterium GWF2_42_9
ACCTTACCAGGCTGTTACAACCCTTCAGGGCGGCAGGCCTATGAATTCGCAGGTTTACACCCCCCAGGGGCCGATCTCGCGCACAACCGGCGTCAACGAATACGGCCTTGTACCTCTTGAAGAAGCTCGCAAACTCCTGGCACCATTAAAACCAACCCCCATGCCCGGCGGTATTGAATACATCGCGCCGCTCCAGTACGGCCGTTTCAGGCCCCTCAGCGTCAGCCCCGAAGAAAAAGAACTTTATATTACAAAAGAGATCGAGGCCAAGCTATATCCAACCGAACAGAAAGAACAAGCCCGTCGCCAGATGGAAGAGTTCAAAGAACAGCTTGAAGTGGTAAAAGAAAACCAGCCGCTTGAACCTGTAAACCCGGTAGAGGATCAGATCACAAAACCCGAAATTCCCGGCCAGGAACCCCAACCGACTCTACGGGCCAAAGTGCCCGGCGTTTTTGAAGAAATGCGCGAGCTTACCCGTAAAGAAACTGATAAAGCACTCGCCGAAATAGCCGCACAGAGAGCAAAAGCCCAGAAGGAAGAAGGCGGCCAGCCCCAGCAAGCTGAGCCTAACCAGGGCAAGGACTGGAAAGCCCAGGAACAAATCGAGTCCCAGCCAAAACCCAGCAGTATTTTCGGTGAAACTCCCGAAGCAAAAGCCATCATCGGCTATTCAAAGACTTTCGCGACTGAATCTCGCGACAGGTTCAACGAACTTATGAAGGCCGCGGAAGAGTACCTAAAGAGCAGCCAGTTCTATAAAGCAGCCGACGCTTATACACTTGCGGGCATTTATCAAAAAGAGAACCCCCTGCCCGCAGCCGGAAAAGCACACGCCCTCTTTGCCGCCGGCGAATACATGAGCAGCGCATATTATATCACCCGCGCAATCGAGATCTGGCCCGACTATCTCCGCTTCAAGGTCGATCTTTACAGCCTGCTAAATAAAGACCTGGTTGAAAATCGCATCGCCGAGATCACAGCCTGGCAGGAAAAGACGAACAGCCCCGAATTGCTCATGCTCCTCGGCTATGTCTACTATCAGACAGACCGCCTCGAAGAAGCCCAGATGTCGATCAACGGCGCAAAGGTCAAAATGCCCGATTCGCAGGCCCTGGGGATGCTCGATACAGTCATCCGCGCCGCCATCGCCCAGCCTAAGCAGGATGTAAAAAGCAATTGATCTCATTTCATAAAAATGGGTTCGACTGCGCAGATGTGCTTGGTACAGAAGGGGCCATAGCGCAGCAGTATGAAAAATTCGAGGTGCGCTCCGAACAGGTCGCCATGGCCCAGGCGGTGCAGAGGTCTTTCAACTCCGGATTCAAACTCGCCGTCGAAGCCGGCACCGGAGTTGGAAAAAGTTTTGCCTATCTCGTTCCCGCCATAGACCAGGCCCTGCGCCGCAACGGCAAAGTTGTTATAGCGACATATACAATCAACCTCCAGGAACAGCTCATAAACAAAGATGTTCCGTTCCTTGCGTCCATTCTGTGCGGCGATTTTAACGTCTGCCTAGCCAAAGGCCGCAACAATTACCTCTGCATGCGCCGCCTCAAATTCGCGGTCAAAAAACAGCGTAACCTCTTCGACGCCGAAGCCGCATCGCTGGGCAGGATAGTCGAATGGGCAGGCCAGACTACCGACGGCTCAATAAGTGATATCGATTTCACCCTTGAGCCTGCTGTGTGGGAATCCGTCAAAAGCGAACACGGCAACTGCCGGGGCAGAAAATGCCCGCACTTCAATTCCTGCTTCTACTGGCAGGCAAGGCGCAGTCTCGAAACAGCGGACATAATAATCGCCAATCACGCCCTGCTCTTTAGTGATTTGATATTGAAAGAAGGACGATCAGGCCTGCTGCCCGATTATAAATTCGTCGTTATCGACGAGGCGCATAATATCGAACAGGCCGCCGAGGATCATTTCGGTATCGACATAAGCAACTGGAGTTTTACATACCTCCTCAATAAGCTATATAACCCGCGCAAGCACCGGGGCCTCCTTTCCGGCCCAGGCTCGGAAAATGCCGCCGCACTTGTTAGAAAGTGCGCAGATAGCGTTAAGGAATTCTTCACAGAAGTGCAGGATTGGTACAGGCAGACGTATAAAGATACAAACGGCAGGACAAAGCCGGGCTTTGTGTGCGATACCCTCGGCCCGGTCGTGCGCGAAATGCGCCTGGCGGTATCGAAGTTCGCCCTAGCCTGCAAGGACCCCGACGAAAAGCATGAACTCTCGTCCGCCGTGGCCAGGTGCAAAGGTCTTGAATCCGAACTCGACGCCTTCATGAAGCAGACCAACGCCGCAAACA
>MHYA01000143.1:39414-41656 GCA_001825675.1 Planctomycetes bacterium GWF2_42_9
TCAGCGTAAGACTCAAAAGCGCCCCACTCAACGTCGGCCCGGACATCCGCCGCGTGCTCTTCGATAAATACGATTCAGTCGTCGTCACATCCGCCACCCTCAGTACCAGCAATGAAAATCAGGATGACGGTTTTGGGTTTTTCAGCGGCCGCATCGGCCTCGAAGATGCACAATATTTGAAACTCGGCTCACCCTTCGACTACGGCAAAAACGTCACCATCCACATCGAGCCAAGCCTGCCCGAACCAAATACCAAAGACTTCGAGCGCCTCGCATCGGAAAAGATAATAAAATATCTCGAACTCACCCACGGCAAGGCCTTCGTGCTTTTTACAAGCTACTCGATGCTCAATAATGTCGCGAATTTACTTGAGGATTGGCTGGGCGACAACGGCATAACGCTGCTTCGCCAAGGCGCCTCAAACGAACGCTCGCGCCTGCTCGAAGAATTCAAAAACGATACCGACAGCGTCCTCTTCGGCACAGACAGTTTCTGGCAGGGAGTAGATGTGCCGGGCCAGTCTCTTTCAAACGTGATAATCGTCCGCCTGCCCTTTGCGGTACCCAGCCACCCTCTCCTCCAAGGCCGCCTCGAACAGATCAAGTCACAGGGCGGCAACGCCTTCTTCGATTACCAGCTCCCCCAGGCGATCATAAAATTCAAACAGGGCTTTGGCCGCCTTATCCGCACCCACACCGATAAGGGAATAGTTGTAATCCTCGACAGCCGAATAGTAAACAAACCCTACGGCTCCCAGTTCCTCGATGCAATCCCAAAATGCAATGTGTGTGTCAGCGGCTCGGAGAAGAGTGGTAATATGGAGTGCTGGCTGTAAGCACTAATTCCGAAGCACGAAACAAATCTCAATCCCAAATCCAAAGATTTCAAACATTTTGTATTCGTGCTTTGGTCTCCACCTGCGATAATTCGTCATTTGCGCCTGGCAAATTCCGCATGGGCAAAAAATTTGCCCATCCTACAAAACTTTAGCAATCAACTGAACAAAATTAAAATACTTTCCGCCCTCAGCCTCCATCATTTTAATGTCATTAGCAACAACGGGATGTAAGCTTGTCAGCCATTCTTTCCACGCCGGTTCGCAACAGGCCATTTCACGAATGTCTACCATTTCAATGCCCTCTGCCGTCTGCCATAAATCTTTCCACCAATCAAGAGAGTGCAAGGTTCTTTCCACCTCGCTATTCCAAAACGGCTGCATTTCATCAGGAACATTTCCTCCAAATTCGTATTTTAAACCGGGAATAGCCACGGCGATATAGCCGCCTTTTTTCACAAAAGGAATGAGCGACGGGAGCATTTCCTTCGTATCGCCGAAATAATGGTAGGCGTCCACGGTGAACAGCAAGTCAAAATATCCATTTGCGAAAGGCAGCCCCTTGGTCGCGTCTACGGAAATCGGAACGGCCTTATTATCAATCCCGATAGAGCCAAAACGCTCATAGTTTTCAGTTGGCGAAATCCAAAGGTCGGCGGCGAAAACGGACGCGCCATATTTTTTCGCCAGCAAAAGCGTGGAAAGACCACACCCGCAGCCGAGGTCAAGTATTCGCATATTCTCATCGATGTTTAGGTATGACGCTAATTCCTCTGCTACTCGCATGGCGTTTGGCCCCATCATATTTGCTTTTAAAAACTCCATGCCGTTGTCATTGGAAATAAACTGGTTTGTAAATGTGTACATGGTATTCCTCATTTCTAATTTTCGTCTTATAGTCCCGGATGGGCAAGTACTCTTGCCCATGCTGTTTTATTTTCAACCAATGTGTTCATTTATTAATCGCGGTAAAGGTAAGCTGAGGCATCAGGAAAGCATCTGCCCCAGTCGGCCTTTTGAAAGTCTCCCAAGCCAAACCGGGTACAACTATGAGCGGCAGTATACCGCTAAAGAGGTACAGAATACAAGATATTTCTGCTCAGGCTTAATCTGCGAAATCTGTGCAATCATTGTTAAACTCTGGTTGCTGGTTGCCGGGTACTGGTTCTAACCAGCATCGAGCACCAAGCAACCCAACCAGAAGAAATTGCTTGCAATTCTGCTCTTCTTATATATGTTAGTTGATGGCCGGGAGAAATCGGCCAGTTAATTAGAAGTCACTGAGATTTCATTACGCTCCATACCAAATCGCGAATTTGTAATTGGAAAGCGGATGGAAGGCTCGGTGCTCTCCTATGTAGCCAGAGACGTCAAGCCTAAATTTTTAATTTTCAATTTTTTGTATT
>MHYA01000144.1 GCA_001825675.1 Planctomycetes bacterium GWF2_42_9
CGCCGAACAATACGCAAAATCAAAAGAACTTTCTCGTGAACAAATTCAGAAAATTTATCTCTCCGGCCTGCTGCACGATATCGGCAAGATCGGGATCAAAGAATCTGTTTTGAAAAAACCCGGCAAACTGACCGACGAAGAATATGAAGAAATGAAAAATCATCCGGCAATCGGCGCAGGCATTATTTCCGAAATAAATCAAATGGAAGATATCGTGCCGGGAATTTTATATCACCACGAAAGACACGATGGCAAAGGTTATCCGAAAGGACTTGCCGGCAATAATATTCCAATCGCGGGCAAAATTGTAATGATCGCGGATTCATTCGACGCGATGACATCGCAAAGAACGTATCACAAAGCAATGTCGTTGGAAGAAGCGATTGTGGAAATTGAGATAAATCTGGGCAAACAGTTCGACCCGATCATCGGCGAAATTTTCCTGAAAAGCAACCTAAGCAGGCTCTGGGAAATGCTCCAAACCGGCCATACAAGCGACTTCTATTCCGACAATATTAATGATTACGGCGCCGTCGCGGTCGGGGCATTATTAAGCTAAAAACTTAAAGTTTATAGTTAAAAACCTAAGAGCATCTTTACTCCTCAATCATATTGCAACTATAAATCTTTTATATATAAAGACTTACCAGTAAAACACCAGCACTTTTCAATCGTAAAACCACCTAAATTCGTCCCCAATTAAAAAGATTGCATAAATTATTGAAATAACTATAATTGTACAACTCTAAAGATTTAGAAAAGATGTTAAGAAACAGTTAAGAAAGGTAAATATTAGATGTTGACGAAGGAAAAAAAACAAAAAGTTGTAAGTGAATTCAGAACTTCAGAAAAAGATACAGGCTCTGCGGAAGTACAGATCGCGATTCTTACTACAAGAATCAACGAGCTTACAGATCATTTCAAGAGTCATCCAAAAGACCACGCTTCAAGAAGAGGTCTGTTGAAAATGGTTGGAAACAGATCGGCACTGCTTAAATACGTCGGCAAAAAAGATATAAAGAGGTATAAAGAAATAATCGGCCGACTTGGCTTACGCAAATAATTCGTATCTCTATCGCAAAGCGTACAACGTATCTCGTGGTGCGTCTTTGCTCTATTGACAATTCGAGATACGACAAGAAGTAAAGAAGTGATGAGGTAATAAAATGGCAGATGTTTTCAGAGTAGAAAAGAAAATCGGCGAAAGTAATTTAATTTTAGAAACAGGAAAAATCGGCAGGCAGGCCGACACAGTAATCGCCACTTATGGCGATACAATGGTATTGGCAGCCGTTTGTTCAGCACCGCCAAGATCGGACGAAATTGATTATTTCCCATTGAGCGTAGAATATAGAGAAAGATTAAGTGCCGCCGGTAAATTCCCGGGCGGTTTTATGAAAAGAGAAGGAAGACCAACCACAAAAGAAGTTCTGACTTCAAGACTTATCGACAGACCAATCCGCCCACTTTTCCCGGATGGTTATTATAACGAAGTACAAATCACGGTAAACGCAATCAGCGCAGACCAGGATAATGATCCTGACGTATTGGCGATGGTTGCCGCAAGTGCCGCCCTTTCGATCAGCAACGTTCCTTTCCAGGGACCTATCGGCGCAGTTCGCTTGAGCAGAGTTGACGGCCAGTTCGTGATCAACCCGACATATCCGCAGAGAGAAAAAAGCGATTTCAACCTTATGCTCGCTGGCAGACGCGATGCGATAAATATGATTGAAGTCGATGCAAAACAGGTTCCAGAAAGCGTTGTCGCCGAAGGTATCGCGTTAGCACACAAATCAATCACCGAAGTTTGCGATTTGATCGACGAATTAGTCGCAAAATGCGGCAAAGAGAAAATCGTTCCTGAAAATAATTGGGATCAGACTCTCGCAGATGAAATCTCAAGCAAATATTCAGCACAGTTCGCCGATGCATTCGCGACCATTTCCAAAAAACAGAGAAATGAAACGCTCAAAGCAATTTCTGACGGCATTAAAGAACTTTACTGCAAAGAGCAGGACGGCCAAGAAGCAAAATGCACAAAAGTCCTGATGGGCAGAATCATAGACGGCATTCAAAGCAAAATCGTACGCAATATGATTTTGCAGGGCAAACGTCCTGACGGCAGAACCCTTACAGACGTCAGACCAATAACTTGCGAAGTTGGAATCCTGCCAAGGTCGCACGGTTCTGCGTTATTCACACGCGGCGAAACACAAGCATTGGTTGCCGTTACACTCGGCACAAGCAGCGATGAGCAAATCGTTGACGGCCTTCTCGAAGAATACGGCCAGAAATTTATGCTGCACTACAACTTCCCGCCATTTTCAGTTGGCGAAGTTAAACCTCAGCGTGGGCCAGGCAGACGTGAGATAGGCCATGGCGCTTTGGCAGAAAAAGCACTGGAAAGAGCCAAACCCGATATTGAGGTTTTCCCATATACTATTAAACTCGTTTCAGACATTACCGAATCGAACGGTTCAAGCTCAATGGCTTCTGTTTGCGGCGGCACACTCGCTCTTATGGATGCGGGCGTTCCGATCGTAGACCCTGTCGCGGGAATTTCTATCGGCCTGGTTCAGGAAAACGATAAATACACACTGCTGACAGACATCATCGGCGATGAAGATCATTTCGGCGATATGGATTTCAAAGTTGCAGGCACAAAGAACGGTATCACCGCGATCCAGCTCGACATAAAATCGAAATCTATCTCCCACGAAATAGTTGTTGAAACACTCGAACGCGCCAGAGAGGCACGTATGAAGATTCTCGATATTATGACGCAAACTATTCCAACTCCTCGCGGCCAGTTAAGCGTATACGCACCAAAACTGACAAGCATTGAGATCGATCCAGAACTTATCGGCAAGGTCATCGGCCCAGGCGGCAAGACGATCAAAGCATTGCAGGAAAAGACTGGTACAAAAATCGAGATCGAAGAAGACGGTACTGTATACATTAGCTGCGTAGGCGGCGATGGCCATTTGGAAGCACGTGAACTTATCCAGGCAATGACAGAACCACCGACAGTCGGAAGAATTTATGCAAAAGCGAAAGTTGTATCGATCAAGGACTTCGGTGCTTTCGTTGAAATTCTGCCTGGCGTTGAAGGTCTTTGCCACATCAGCGAACTTGCTGACGGTTTCGTAAAGAACGTTGACCAGGTTTGCAAAATGGGCGATGAGATTCCTGTTAAGTTGCTGTCTATCGACGATCAGGGAAGATTTAAACTTTCAAGGAAAGCCGCTCTTGCTCAAATAAAGGCCGAGAGCGAACAGCCAAAAGCATAAGTTAACTAAATCCGAAATTTGAATCTCGGAATTCGAAATTTAATTTTCGGATTTCTTAAATTCACTTTTCGGATTTTTTGTTTCTATATTTATGTGTAACGACCAGAAAAAAGCAGAACAGCCAAAGGTTTCTGATCTTGAGGAACTAAGCAGACTTACCGGCGGCCTTGCGCACGAAATTAAAAATCCGCTTTCGATTATAAAGATCAATCTAAAACTTATAAGCGAAGATTTAGGCGCTGTAAAAAATGAAAACGCCGCCCGTGCCGCAAGAAAAATCGCCGTCGTACAAAAAGAAACCGACCGACTCGAGCAGATTCTCGAAGATTTTCTTCGTTATATAAAAAAAACCGAACTGCACCCTGCTTCTATCGATATCAACAAACTTATGGTCGATATGATAGATTTTTATTCCCCGCAGGCGATCAGCAGGTCTGTTACGATCCGAACGGCTCTCTATAATGAGCCTTTGGTTTGTTTTGTGGATAGCAATTCGTTCAAGCAGGTTTTGCTGAATCTTTTTATCAATGCCCAGCAGGCGATGCCCGGCGGCGGAGAATTGATCCTCCGCACGCAAAAAGCTGATGACAAAGCCGTAATTCACGTTACTGATACAGGAAAAGGAATTACACCGGAAAATCTTGAAAAAATATTTGATGCGTATTATTCTACAAAGACTGGCGGAAGCGGTCTTGGCCTTTCAACTTCGAAAAAGATCATCGAAGCGCATAAAGGCTCAATAAAAGTCGATAGTATTGTCGGCAAAGGAACTTCGTTTACAATCCTCTTGCCGTTAGAAACTAAAGAAAATTAAATATCTCTGTGTTCTCTGTGATCTCTGCTGAAGCGAAGCGGAAGCCCCTGAATTTCCAGGATTTTGTTGCCTTGAAAACAAAATCAGAAGGGGTGGCTATATTTAAAAGTTATACTCTGTGGCAAGAAAATGGCAGAAAAACCAATAATTTTAATAGTTGACGATGAATCGGGACACGCCGATGTCCTCGCAGAAGCGCTCTCTCGAAGCGGCGGAGAAACTATCGCCACTTACGATGCCCGCAACGCGATGGAACTTATCAGCACCCGCCACATCGATATAGTTATTACCGATTTAAATCTGCACCACGACAAAATCAACGGCCTGGACATTTTAAAGGCCGCCAAAGAGCAAAATCCAGATAGCGACGTTTTCCTGATCACCGCTTATGCCACGATAGACACCTGCAAAGAAGCCCTGCGAAACGGAGCATCGGATTATCTTGTCAAACCAATAGACATCGACCAGCTTCGCGCGATGACGGATAAGGCTTTGAAAAAATACCTCACCGCCGCACCAGCCGCGAAAAACAAAGGCGGCTTCATCTTTGACGGCGTAATGGGACAAAGCCCTTCAATGCAATCATTGTTTTCCATTTTAAAACGTGTCGCGCCGACAAACATTACAATATTAATCGAAGGCGAATCAGGCACAGGCAAAGAATTACTCGCGCAGGCGATACATAATAATTCGCTGCGAAGAAATAACGCGTTCAAACCGATCAACTGCGCAGGTTTGACTGAATCGCTGCTCGAAAGCGAACTCTTCGGCCACGCGAAAGGCGCATTCACCGGCGCAACGGAAGCACGCAAAGGATTATTTGAAGTCGCCGACAAAGGCACATTGTTTCTCGATGAAATCGGCGATATGCCTTTGACTATGCAGGCAAAATTATTGCGAGTCCTGGAAGACGGCATCATCGTGCCGGTCGGTTCGAATAAATCCAACGTTGTAGATGTCCGCGTTATAAGCGCTACAAACCACGATTTGGCAGGCCTTGTCGAAAAAGGAAAATTCAGGCAGGACCTTTATTTCAGGATCAAAGGCGTGAGCATTACAGTCCCGCCGCTTCGCGATAGAACGCAGGACATCCCGAAATTTGTGGATTATTTCCTTCAGCAGGCCGCCGAAGAACTTGGCACACCTAGAAAAACAATCACTGATAATGCGCTGAATATTCTTAAATCATTTAATTGGCCCGGCAATGTCCGCCAGATGCGAAACTGCATTCGCACAATGGCCGTAATGACCGACAACGAAAAATTGGACGTCAAAGATATACCTGCGGAAATTTATCAGGTGCGTCAGCTTTCAGGCCAGGTCGCCCCGCCGCTGGCAGGCGTTTCACTCAACGATATCGAACGCAAAGCAATTATGGATACGCTTGCAAAAGTCGGCAACAATCGCGAAAAAGCCGCAAAACTTCTCGGCATTGGCGAACGAACGCTCTACCGAAAACTAAAAGAATATAATATAGAAATATAATAACCAGGGTTTAGGGTACAGGGTACAGTACAGAAAAATACTACCCTATACCCCACCTCCTATACCCTATAATGCTTTGAGTTTTCCCGTCCAGACCTCAAGAGTTTCTTTTATATCTGTCTGCCGTTTTTTCAATTCTTTGACAAAGCTGTTGGTTTCAAACGTTCCGCGAACCGCGTCGAAATCGGCATCGCGTACCGCATCATCGCCGTCAATACCAAAACCAAGCCGCGGAGCAGTCTCAAATTCTTTTTGAGCGTCCTGAATGATCAGATCATATAATTTATGACTTGCCGCCGACCAGTTGCCGAGGATTTTAATAATGCTGTCAGGATCAAACTGGTTTTTCAAAATACTATTGATCTTCTCACAAGCCCAAGACCATTTATTTTCAGCGTAATCATTGAAACAATTTTGTAGCCGCTTCTGAATCTCATCAATAGAATTTAATTTTCCGCTTTCAATATCGTTAAGCAGCGTCTCTATCGCAGCCTGCGGAGCAAACATACCCGCGACATCCACCCATTTGCCCAAAGCTGAATCGCAATAATGGAATATTTTTTTCAAATCTTCACGCGAACTTAATTTCGACGCTTTCAATTTCGCGATCAGACAATCGCCTAGAAATTTATTTATCGCCAGAGTATATAATTCAATGCCCTTATGTATCCAGGCGGCTTTAAGATGCAAATTCACCGAACACTGCACATCATTTCCGCCTGTAACAGCTTTCAAATTCAACAGAATTTCCAAACCGTTAATTATTTTCTGCACCGTATAAGGGCTTAAAACGTCAAAATGGATCAAATCCGTTTTTTCTGGACATTTCCGTTCATCGCGTTTTGGCCATTTTTCGCCGTCGCGAATGATCCCGACCGTTCGCAAATTCACGCCCGGCACAACAAAACACTTATCATCATCCTCGTATATATATGAAAACGGCATATTTGTTGTATCAGGATGCTGATAATGCCTGCCCATCACAACGCAAAACGCCCCGATCCGCACAGGATACATCACATAACCATCGGATGCCATTTTCGCGCCGCGTTCAAAAATACCCTGATGAACCGAGCCGACCTTATACATATGATTGCTTTCGTTCGTACCGCTGCCTGCGTTGAAGAAACTGAATAAGCCTGCGATAAGCAGCGTTGATTTGTGATGGCTGACGGTATAAGGCCCCGCGAAAATCGAACAAATTTCGCCGTGATGGAAACCGCAGTTGGCGAAACAAACTGAATTTTCCGCCGAGAATTGTTTTGTCATTCTTACCGCCTGCCCTATAAAGCTATCGGAAATAATCGAGCCTTCAGAAATTTTCACGCCTTCGGCAATAATAAAATCTTTCGCTACGACGCTGGCGCCGATTTCCGTCGGGTCTTCTTTGCAGCTTTTAATCGTGCCGTTTTCAAGCCGTTTAACGTTGCCAATAATCGCCGCCGTTCCGATTCGGACATTCTTGATCGTACCGCAATTCGAAAGACGCGCGCCTTTGCTTATCACGCCGACATCTGATTTAACGCTTTGCGCATACTGCTTGATCATCGTTTCAAGATTTTCAAGCACTCTTGGCCTATGCCGGTATAACGCCATTATATACGCGATCTGCGCACAAAGATTATCATAAATTAGAATCTCTCGTCCGCCGCCTTCGTTGATCACAACAGCTTTGACGCCGTTGCCGAAAGTCGTTTGCCCTTCGACCGCCATCAAATCGATATGCTCAATTACGCAATCGTCTTCGATTACATAATTCGCGATATGGCTCAAAACATTTGAAATATAAACATTATCGCCAATGACACAATTATGCAGCAGAGCGTTTCGAATACCCGCAGATTTCTTCACGCCGCCGTAAAATTCGATTTGCTTATCGAAGCTGCCGAGTTTTACCTTACCGGAAAACGTAACGTTTTGAATATTCTCCGGCTTGAACGCGGGCGAAACCTGAACATCGTTCCAGTTTACCGCTTTGCAATTTTGCTTTTCAAGCTGTTCGATTTGCGATTGCGTCAACGCTATATGTTTACCGCTCATATTTCACTCCTATTTTTTCGTACCTTCCGTTTGTTTTTGCTGCTGTGAAAGCACCTGCATAATATTGCTCGCACCCAAAACCGCCGCCGCTCCTTCGTATCCCTGACCAGTGCCCTGCACCAGAACCGTCGGCACCTTGACAATTTCTGGTTTTGCTTTCGCCGCCTCAAGAATATCCTTCAGCATCGAAAGCTGCAGAACCCTGTCCTGTCCGAGCACTTCCGTCTGTGCCTTCTGGCCTTCCGCGATTTCAACAAGTCTCATTTTTTCGCCTTCGCCAAGAAATTTCGCTGCGTCTTTGCGGAACTCCGCCGCGTCTTTTTCAATTTGAGCGGCAATCAATATCGGCTGTTGTTCGGCCATTGCTCTCTTCTTTTCCGTTTCGATTCTCGTTTCCTGTGCTATCTTTTCTTCTTCGTAAGTTTTCTTTAACTGTCCTGCGAGCTGTTCTCTCTGTTTCGATACAAGAAGTTCAGGCGGAATAATCACATCGCCGATTCGTATTTCTTTTATTGATATCCACGCCTTTTCGCCTTCAGGAATAATCTTGGCTTCGATCTCGTCTTCAATTTCATTACGTTTATCGATCAAATCGAAAACTTTGCTTTTGCCTGCGACATTCCGCACAACACTTCGAATCGTCGGCGTCAAAATATCGTCTTCAATCTCCTGAATATTACCAACCGATGAAACAACATACGGCGCCATCTCCGGCGATACCTGCACCAGAACACGTAAATCCATCGGAAATTCCCATCCTTCAACCTTTACCGCGATAGCCATATCAGCGACATCTTTTCCCATCGGTATATCAGCTTCGCGGGTCTTTTGCTGAATCTGCCCTTCCTGGCTGATTTCAAGGTCTATCCACCGGCGATGATAACCACCGCTGTATTCCCAGGTTTGAATGCGTGTATCAAATTCAATGACTTTAAACGCATCATCATTTAAATAATATTGCCCCGGCATCAAAACCTTTTTCCAAACGCCCTTGTACCCGACTGGCACAACTTCAGCGACAAGATTAAGACCCGTCTTGACGCTTTCGATCCGATTCGGGTCATCCTTCACCTGCTGAACGTTCGATTTTACAACACCAACGAAACCTGCCGGAATATCCTTCACAGGCGTTCTTGCGTCAACATTAAAAAGGTATTGATTGATTCTGTATTTACCCGGCTTGAGAACCGAAAGCTGCGCACCCTTCTGCCCGCCATTTTTCAAAAAATACTCGGCGTTAAGCATATCGTTGAATTTATCTTCGGGCCATTCATCCGCGAAAACCTGTCCGCTTCGCAGCGGCATACCATCGCTTGCTACAACCTTGCCGCAGAACCCCGGCGCTATATCTATCACCGGCATAAACTCAATACTGTAAACAACTCTTATGAAAGGCGAAAAATGAAAGCCCGGCGAAAGAATTCTCGCCTGCGGCCCGTTTTCACCATCGAATGCGATAACCTGCCCCTGCTTCATCGCTCCGCCAAGATAAATTTTCTTTAAATGCCCGACCTCGTCAGCCCCGACAATCACGAACGATGTAGAAGCGAAAAGAAAAAGACCGACCGCTACGCACAAAACCGCCGCCAGTTTATAACCCAGCGAACGCAGCACTTCATCGTGTCCGGCGCCTTCTCTTTTCCTGCTGGAAACCGCCAAAATTACTCCTGCAAGTATTATTACCAAACCTAAACCAAAACGTATCATTGTTCATCTCCTAAATATGCCTAAAGATTGAGTGTGCAGTAAAATTAACCTCGAAATTTCTGTGTTTTCAAACCATCCGTGATTCCTTAAAACTTGAGGCTGCCTTTAAAAATTGCTTTTGAAGCGAGACCGAGCGAAATTTTCGCCGACGAGGCAGCAGAGTCAAAATCGCCGCAAATGTAGCTGAAAACCTACTTTGAGGACGATTTTGGCTCGATAACGATGACGGCGGAAATTGCAGCCGGTCGCAGCCAAAATGAATTTTTAAAGGTTGCCTTAAAAGCATTATACGAAAGAAATAAACGCAAAACAATCACAAAAAATCTCCAAAAAAGGATAATTCGGTAACAAATCCGTAACAAACATTCATTAAAATCTATGGAAATAACCAAAATAATTGTTAATCTATTAAAAAGGAGCCAAAAATGAAAACGTGTAACAAAACATTGATTAGCAGTATTATTTTCCTATCGATCTTTATCAATTATGTCAGTGCAGCCAAACCAAAAGTCATCAAAACAACTCCTGCCCATGGCCAAGAAAACGTATCACCCGCCCTTGCACAAATCACTATCGAATTCGATCAGGATATGAATATCACAGGCGGATTTTCAATTTGCGAGGCGGGCCGAAATTTCCAGAAACAACAGGCAAACCGCAGTGGACAAACAAGCGAACACTTGTATTGGGTGTAAAACTCCAACCAAATCACAATTATGAAATGAGCATAAATTGTCCAAGTTACCAGAACTGCAAAGGCGCCAACGGCGAATCGGCTGAAATCTACCCGCTCAATTTCAAAACCGGTTCAGGCTCGGAAAAGCAAAACGCAACCGCATCTTTGCAGCAATCAGCCGTCCTGCTCCAGGAGGGAATTTATGCCGAGGAAACCGAAGGCAATCTAGACAAGGCGATGGAGATATACACTAAGATTCGGGCAGATTATAATGATGTTGAGAGAATTGCCGCTCGTGCGACGTACCAAATGGGAATGTGTTATTTGAAAAAAGGAGAAAAAGAAAAGGCGGCCGAAAAATTTGAAGAAGTTATCAGCTATTTTTCCGAACAAAAAACCGTTGCCGGAAAAGCCCAACAGCAGCTTGATAAATTGGGTATCAAAAAAACCGGCGAATTAGACAGCATCTCAAGCGAACTTGTAAAATATTTGTTTGATTTACAACGCGACACCTACTCGCAGGCAAAAAAACTGGGAATCAAAAGCAATTCCATTGTGCATATCGTCGATGAGTCATTTGTAAGAATTCAGGCCGGATTAGTTACGATAGAAAACGACTCTGACAAGCCTATGGAGGGCGACATTACTCTCGGCAATTCCGGCAGCAACGCCCAACTTGAACTTTATGACGTAAATCTTCAGCAACAAAAGTTTCGAATCGAAGAAAATCCTCAAAAGAACCCAAAATATACTTTTATATGGACTGCCGACAAACCGTTATTGCCGGGCGAAACTAAAACCCTCGGATACAGAGCGGTTATGCCTGAACCCCTGCTAAAATCGGCCAAAGGTTACGAAATGACCATCGCCAATATGTTCGGTGATGAGGTAATCGAAAATTTCGTCGCGGTAATACCGACAAGTCTGGAAATAACTAATAATGGAACTAAAAACACAACATCGCATCAAAGAATCGGCAATTTTGATATTTATGTATGGCAAAAAAATGTCCCCCTAAACACTATGCACGAGGAAAATATTGTATTAGGGGCAAGGTCGGTTTATTCAGAATCAGCCAAGCCAACTGTTGTGGATAGTTTCCCGAAAACATATTCCAATAATGTTGACCCTGCAATTAATGAAATTGTTGTAACATTCGAGGAAGATATGTTCCAGCACGGTTGGTCATGGTGCAGAACCGGTCCTAAATCTGACTATCCGACAGTTCTTGGCAATCCGACATGGAAAGACAAAAGAACCTGCGATCTGCCGGTAAAAGTTGAACCTGCACACTCCTATCTTGTGATAATTAATCTTGCCCCTTATGAAGGCTTTAAAAATACCGACTTGATACCGGCCAAAACTTATGCAATAGCTTTCGCAACAAAAGACAATTCCGGCAATCCGACCGAAATCCGTGCAGACCTCCTCCAAAAAGCACATGAAATTAACGCAAACAGCACCAATCCAGAACCCATCTTGAACATCGTACCGGCAAAAGTAAGAGAATATATTGTTGAAGAGTTTTACAAAACTTTTGAAAAGGCAACGGAAAAAGGCCTGCGAACCAACAGCCATGTAAATATAATCGATCAGGAGCTAAATCGCACTTTTGGTCTTGTCGAAATATTCCATAATTCCACAAGCGAAGCAATAGATGGTGAAATTGCAATGGGTTCGAACGATTCATCTGATATTTATATTTATGATGAAAAAGGCGTCAAACAGAAAATCAGGACGTTAAAAATCCCCGCAAGCAATTACAGGTATTTCTGGACACCGTCAGAACCGGTTAAACCAAATGAGAAGCGAATGCTATTTTATAGCTGTCCATTCAGTAGCAAATTAACTACCAATGCCAATCAGCAATACTCTTTGACAATGCAGAATCATTTCGGCTCACCGGTAATTGAGGATTTTTATGTTGTTGTGCCGGCAAATTTTGAAATAACTTCACAGACCGAAGCCTATACAAGCCACGGTACAGTTGAGGATTTTGATATTTACTGCTGGAGCAAAGAACAGGGAACTGACGTTTTACATAAGGTAGAAATAAAACTCGCGAAAAGGAACTAAAATCTGCAAATAAATCAAATTCGTTAGCGGTTTAAACCCCCAGCATAAAGCTGGGGGCTAACGAATTATAAAGAACCCCTGCGAGGGCTATTGTAACGCTGGGTTGTGAAAATGATAAAAAATAAAAACACGCAAATGAAATGGATAATATTGCTGCTTGCGATAGCAGTAATATTGCCCACTGTCTGTCTGCTGTGGTTTATGACGCAGGCCGTGAAAAATGAACGATTGGCGATTCGTCAAAAACTAGTCGACAGCTATCTGGCAAGAGCAGAAGATATTTTTTATAAATTTCCTGAAACTTTTTGGTCACAGGAAAAAAATCATGGCATTATATGCTCACACGTTCTATACGATGCTAATGAAAATATCACATACCCTGTCGTTCCTGAAAACTTCCCTGATTTGTTTAAAACAAACGAATTGCCGGATTCGATTCATAAAATATGGAAACTTGAATTTACCGATAATAATTACCCACAGGCGATAAAAGAATATGAAACACTTTCAAACGCTTCCTCGCAGGGAGATATAAAACACGAATGCCATTTAGGCATTGTTCGATGCCTGACAAAACAGAACAAATTACCAGAGGCGGTAAAAATCTGCCATGAACTTGCGTATCCTGACGAATACATCGAAGGCAAATATACGCCCCAGTTAATATGTCAGGATAGACTGATGTTAGCGAGTCTTTATAGCAGGACAAATGATAAAGATTTGCTCAAAGAATTGCAAAAACAGATTCCTGAAACCATAAAACTCTTTATCATAAGTGAGAAAAAAATATTTATCTTAAATCAGTTGATAGACATCGCTAAGGCAAACGATCTTACTGAATCGCTTAAAACCGAGATTAAAAATGCCAAAAAAATCATCGATAAAAGTTTAGTATCTCTTGAAGTCGTTGATTATTTCGAACAAAATCCAGATCAAAAATCACATGCTTTAAATTCTTTTTATAAAATTCGGGTTTCTGAACCTTTATACGGCTTTTATTTAAAAATCAACAATGGAAAAATGCTTAATCTTGTTAAAAAATATGACATGATACCATTTTGGCAGAAAAGCATTGTTGATTTTTCGGATGAACTAGTCTTTTGCAGAATTTTCGACAACGATGGACAGCTAATCGCAGGAGATGCAAGTGAAGGCGAATTATTCAAAACCTTGAACTTGAAAAATCACTTTCAGGGTTGGAAAGCGGAACTATATCTTCGTTCGGGCATTTTTAATCAGGCCGCCGACAAAAAACGATTTATTTATATTTGGGTCGCTTCGATTGTGATCGTTTTAATGTTTGCAAGCACACTTTTGGCAAGCTCGGCGGTTCTAAAACAGGCAAAACTCAACAGACTCAAAAACGATTTCATTGCAACTGTAACGCACGAACTTAAAACGCCGCTCGCGTCAACACGTCTGCTCGTCGATACGCTTCTCGAAGGTAAATGCGCAGATAAACAGCAGGAAACCGAATATTTACAGTTAATCTCAAAAGAAAATGCTCGCTTGGGTCGGCTGATCGATAATTTCCTGACTTTCAGCAGAATGGAACGCAATAAGCAGGTCTTTGCAATGACGCCGACAAGCCCTGTTGAAATCGCAAATGCCGCTACCGAGGCAATCCAGACTAAATTTGAAAAAGAAAACGTCCATTTCACTATGGATATCGCAAAGCCCCTGCCAATGATAAACGCGGATAAAGATGCTATGACAACTGTGCTTGTAAATCTGCTGGATAACGCGTATAAATATTCAAATGAAAATAAAGAAATCGAGCTTCGAGTATTTGTTGACGATTCGAATGTTTGCTTTGCGGTAAAGGATAACGGCATTGGATTGACACGCAGACAAATGAAAAAGGTTTTCGATAAATTTTACCAGGCCGATAATTCGCTATCACGCAAAGTCGAAGGCACAGGCCTTGGGCTTTCGATTGTGAAATTTATCGTCGATGCACACAAAGGCAAAATCGAAGTCGAAAGCAAAATCGGAAAAGGAAGCGAATTTAAAATAAAATTAAACTCATAGCCACAAAGACACGAAGGCACAAAGGATAAAACATATATTTAATTTTCTTGGTGTCTTAGTGCCTTAGTGGCTAAGGAAATTATGGAAACGATACTAATAATAGAAGACGATTCATCTATGATGCGAGGCTTGAAGGATAATTTCGCCTTTGCGGGATACAATGTCCTGACCGCAATGGACGGCGAAAAAGGCCTCGATGCTGCGCTGAATGCAACGCCGGATTTGATCATCCTCGACATTATGCTGCCTAAGATCAACGGCTATGAAATCTGCAGATTGGTACGCAAAGAAAATCTCGATATGCCTATTATAATGCTCACCGCCAAAGGCGAAGAATCGGATATAATCCTAGGCCTGAACCTCGGCGCAGATGACTACGTTACCAAGCCGTTCAGCATCAAAGAACTGCTTGCAAGAGTTGCCGCGTTTTTACGCCGTAGAAAACACACCGCAAATGAAATATTCAAATTCGGCGATTTCCATTTTGATATCGGCGCACGAAAACTTTCAAAAAATGGAAATGAAATCGAGCTTTCACCAAAGGAATATAAGCTGTTGGAATTTTTCCTGAAAAAACAAGGTAAAGCACTGACGCGTGATGAGATATTGAACGCTGTTTGGGGCTATAACAGCTTTACAGGCCATCGCAGCGTTGACAGGTTCGTAACGACTTTGCGCAACAAAATCGAACCCGACGCGGACAACCCCGTCTTTATTCACACCCTCCGCGAAATCGGCTATAAATTTTTAGATTAAAAAAATCTGGTATAAGTCGCTAGATGCAGAAAAAACAGGATAAAATATTTTTTTTCGTAAGGTTTATGGCAATTCAAGGACTATAATAAAAAGACTTTGTGTCTTTGTGCCTTAGTGGCTACAGGAGAATAAAATGAAAAAGATATTATTGTTTATAAGTGTATTTGGCGGCCTTTTCTTTGCCGGCTGCAACCTTAATGAAAAATACACCCGAACAGTTGAAATGCCGCTGCAAATCAGCGACGTTCAAAAATTGACCGTTCGTACGGATGTCGGCTCCATTATTGTCAAGGGAAGCAACTCGCCCCAGCCGAAATTTAAAGCTGAAATCACCGGCAAAGGCGATACCGTTCAAAAAGCACAAAAAGTCGCCGAAAGTGTGAATATAGAAATTGAAAATAAAGACAACGGCGATGTCTGTCTGGTAATTAAAAAGCCGATTGAAATAAAAAGCGATTGGTATGCTGTCAATTATACGATTTACGTGCCCGCCAATGTCAGCCTCGAATGCAAAACAGACGTCGGCAATATAAACATCAACAACATCA
>MHYA01000145.1:0-15354 GCA_001825675.1 Planctomycetes bacterium GWF2_42_9
GCCTTGGATAGGATCTGGATATTCTGGACAATAGTGGTGCGATCGTGGGAATGAACCCCTGAGAACATCGCCGGTTGATAATCTATTACAACCAGCGCGCACTCGGAAGGTTTCAACAGGCTATGTATGTTGTTGAGTTCCATTATGAATTCTCCTTCCTGTAATTAATCCAGCTTTGCTTCACTTTGTTGACCAATTGTATCATGAACGTCCGGCGTTTTTACACATCAAAAACGTGTCATCTCGTCATCATGTTGTTGCCAGCTCTTCGGTTATTTCCTCATTATAACACCCGGCCGACTGCGACCCCGGTTCGGACGGCACTATACTGCCTTGACAACCGCGGACAGCTTATGCTAGTGATAGGCACGTTTTGAACGTGATCCATTCCTTCGCAGCCAGGAGCCAAACAATAACAAGTCTGATACTCCGAAATGAGTTCAGACTTGTTTTGTCTATATCAAAAGCGGGAATAACTCAGTGGTAGAGTGTCAGCTTCCCAAGCTGAAGGTCGCGAGTTCGAATCTCGTTTCCCGCTCCAATAAAAACAATAGGTTACGGCTTAAATGCTGTAACCTATTTTTGTATCTGCTCAAAATGTAACCTCTGGTGTAACCTTTGGAGAGGTGGCAAGAGGTGAAATTATATGAATAAATATGACATAAATATATAATTCAATAATCAATATATATGAAATATGTTGACAGGGAGTGACGATACATGATACGACTGGTTCGCAATCAATAAACAGTTGCCAAACAGCGGCCAAAGGAGAATTATAATGACAATTATCGAAATTGACGAACTCTGCAAAGAATTACATGACACCTCTAAACAACGTGTAGAAGAAATTTTGACAACAATTAAAAACAAGCTTTCTTTAATACCAAAAGACCCCGCAGAATGGAATGATTTACCAGACGACGCAGGTAATTATGAAAATCAACAGTATGTTACTACGGCACTTAATAGAATTGAGATTATCGGGGCATTGAATAACAATGAAGAATTAAGAAGAGGGGAAAATCAGAAACAATACCAATTGATAGATGATTTGAGACTGGCATTGACCCAAATTTTTGATAAAAGTAGTCTTAAGGTTCCAAAAATAAAATTAACCTAATTGCTTGAAAATATCGGCTTCCATATTTGCCGCCAGACAGCCGATCTCAGGCCGAGCCATGCTATCCCCTGTCCACAAACAAGAAAAGGCCGCTCTCCTGAAGGGGAACGGCCTGTTTATCATCTACAGCATGAGTTCTAATTCAAGCCGCCTCCGGTGAGTTTCAAAATGATAGGTTTCTTCATCCTTTGAGGTTTCAAGTTCATTTTGCTTTTGCAGCATGGAACGAACAGCGCAAGAGGTGGAAACGTAAGCCGGATACGTTACCGGCGAAACGTCAAACAATCTTTCAACTTTGACAATAGTACGCAACCATGTTCCATCAGGTTCTTTGCGCCATACGTCGCCGCCTTCTGCTACGGAAAAACCGAATGAACAGTTTGTAACATCTCCACGACTCATTGAACGTGATAAATCTTTTACATAAGAAATTTCCATATCAGGGTCAATTTCAAACTTCAAGCCGTGTTCATCCTCAAACAGTCGTAAAGTTCCGGCAGTATTTCTACCAAGAATTTTATCGGCGTTATGATTGAATAGCGCCCTACAATCTGACGTTTTCAGAGCTTCGGCAAAACAGCCATTAGCAAGCACTTCACGAAAGCCGCCAAGGTCTTCAGATAGTGAATTGAAATTTGCGGCGTACCCTTCCATTGTAGGGGTCTTATTTCCTACAGTAGAATCCTTCACCCTCATTTCTACAGTATGCGTTCGGCGTTCTATTTCATCAGTTTTTTCGATTTCAGGTTTCATATAACCTCCGATTGTAATAATTCAGGATGTTTTTTAAGGTGCTGTTTTTCAGCCGGGGTCAATAAATTAAGCCGCTGAAGATATGCCGCTTGTGATTCAAAGCATGGCGGGTCTGGAATGCTTGATTTAGACCATGGCGGGGAATTGTCTTTTGAAGGATACCATGATTTAGGAATGCCATTTTTAAAGCATGGTGAATATTCGTTATGTTTGCCGATACCTCCCAATCTTAGCCGGTTCTCTGTTGTATCAAATTCCCACCATTTTTCAGGACGTGAACAAGGGTGTTCTTCAATCCATTGTTCAAGAATACCGGCCTTGTAATTATCCCATAATTCTTTAACTCTTTTTATTGCTTTTGAGTGTATTGCATATTCAAGATTCAGCTCTTCAAAAGGATTGACGTGTTTTTCAGTCTTTCCGAATAAATACATCTCTTCAGCTCCGGTTAAGCCGGTATCTGTTCGACTTCTAGGAACGCGCTTTCTGTTAGTTGCCATTGTTGCTATCTCCCCGCCGGTCTTCCGGCTCTATCGTTTAAAGGTTCAAGGTCAAGATTCAATGATTTCATTGCTTGCATCATTGCCGATCTGCTGTCACGTTCGGTAACGGTCAAGGGGTGTGCTTTCATCTGGCCGAATCTATCAGCAACTTGCATTCCCTCTTTTTTAATTATCGCTTGTGCTTCTCTCATTCGGTCGAAAGCTTCCATTGCAGTTGACAGTATTAAAAGCCCCGCTTCATCTTCAATAGAATATTCATTCAAAAGCTTATTCCATAGGGCTTGACCTTCTTTCGATAGGTGTTTCGGTGGTTTCTTCGGCTTAATATTCAGGTTCATTTTCAACCTCCAAAATTTTATAAAGGAAAAACTTAGTTTCGCGCCTCCCAAGGGGGCCACTCGGTCTTGGTTGATTTTGCTTTTGACATTGAACCCGCCCTCCGGGGTCAAGCCTTGTGTGTGCTGTGCCTGAAGGTTGTCAACGTTCAATAATAGCAACAAGACGATTGAAGAAAAGGGCGGTTATTAAGCCGCCCTTTCATTGTTAAGTCATTAGTGAAGCATTCAATTAAGGTTTGATACCGATGATCTTGCAGAATGCTTTCGGCTGATAGACTGCCGTATCTGCTCGCATGGTTGCAAGAAATCCTACCTGCCCAGTGTCGGCAAAGCGCTCGTTAAGCACCTGTATATCCATTATGCTTCTGATACCAATCACAAGCGATTCAAACCCGCCCAGGATGATAGAGGAACAGACAGCGCCTGAAGCGCCTTGTACTTCGGTAACGGGCATTTTTGAACTGTCAATGAAGGTCATTGACTTGACAAGGTCAGGACGTTCAAGCGGTTTCCCGTCACCTGATTTTTCAAGTGAATAGCCGATCAATGTACGAGGTGACATAATAGCGGTTTTTGGTATGGGGCCATTGACGCTAATAATCTCCTTGATACCGTACAGGATATCGTCATAGCCGTTCAGGATGTGACCGTCAACACCGAGGGAATAAGTGTTAATGGTTGTGTGGTTTGCAATACCAAGAGGGCAACCAGCGCCCGAACCGGACAGGGCAGCGCTGTCAAGTTCAGCGCTCATTGCTGTTGCAATTGCATTCTGAATAACAGTTGAAGCATTCCCGGCATCCTGAAGCAGTTCACGGCTTACCTTAATCAAACAGGTTAGCTTGTGTGCTATGAAGTCAAGAGCGCCGATGTTCATATCAGTATCAGGAATAAGTGAACTTTCACCTGTCCAGCTTGCAACCGGATCTGAATCAACACGGCATACCCTGACTGTCTGTGCAGACATAGGCATGGTACGCGCTCCGGCCTGAATACAAACGTTCTTTGCTCTCAAGAGGTCAATCACTTCAGCGCTGATATGCTCCGGCACCATGAAGCCGCCTTTTGTATCTGTGCCGATACTTTGCGCCCTTGCTTCAGCCGATACCCTATGACCGGCAAGACCGGCAAAGTAATCGCGTGAACTGATTTCGTTACCATTACGCTGAATGTGATCTGCAAAGCGGTGTTCCTTGCCAAGTATCGGAACGGGTTTTCCGGTCTGCTGGTCTGTCCATGTTTCAATTGATCTGGTTGAAGTTTCGCCGGTTGTTTCGTTACTGACTTCATTAATTCCGTTAGTTGCAAAAGTTTTTTCTGAACGCATATCAAAAGCACATTGAATGTCATTCAAAAGGTTTGTGCAAACGTCGAAAGCATCGTTTTCAGCTTCAGAGAGATTGCGCTTTTCTTTGGTGGTTGTATCAATGATGCTACGTGCAAGCTTTTTCAGTTCGCTACGTTTGGCATGAAGTTCTTTTGCATCTTCATTACCATTAAGGCTAACAGCCAATGAATCAGCATCTATTAGCAAGGTTCTTTTGAAGCTCATAATCTGTTTTTCTGTCGATTTCTCTAACGCTGGAATGTAATTCATAGTTTTGTTCTCCTATTTTGTTTTTTGGGTTATTGCTAGGAAACGCAAAAAGCGGAAACCTAGCAGGGGATATTATCCACTATCGCTAAAGGTTTCCGCTCTGTACTATGCCAGAAGGTTGAACCATCCACCTGAAGCCGTTTTGCGCTCTATGTCGCAAAAACAACAACAAGGGGATTTGATAGATATGATAATATATGGAATATTGAATGTCAATAGCTAAATAAAAGAAATTTTAACCTCCTTTTATTAGTTGCTGAATCTCTGGAAGTGTTTCGACAACGTGAATGCAATTCACCCAGTCAAACCACAAGACGCTGCTTGCTCCATGTAAGTAATCTTTATATCCAAACGGAACACTGTTAATTTCATTTTGATTGAACTGATTTATTTCTTTAACGTAACGCATATTTATTAAAACAGGCTCTACGTTTTTGTTTTGAATAAAGTCACTAATCTTCATTGAAGGTTCTTTGTGAATTTTCGCATGTAAAAGAATAAGAGAATTCATATTAAACCTCCTTACTTGCTTTGCTTGCTACTACTTGACTAATCAGTTCTCTATTCTTTTTTTTAAAATCTATTATAGCTTGCACCATGACAGCTTTCTTAATGTCATTATTTAAATGAATATGTCTTGCTGTATCCTCTTTACCTGTCTTTTTATTTATGAATCTTTCAAAAGGCGGTTCGATTGAATATTCACCGTCATTGTTCTGAAACAACTTAAATCCATACATTCTAATACAATCGTCAAGCACTACAGCAAAGAACGCCTTTAGCTTCATATTTACCATTACATGCATTTCAGTGATTGATATTTTCATTTTGTAACTCCTTGATTAATTATTAAGTACTTAGCCGTGCTTGTGTTTTATCTTTTAATTGCTGTTTCGGCTTTCTGGAATCCGCCGGGAACTGTAGACGGGAAACGGGAACACCCTTATAGGTGTGTTTCCCGCTTCCCGCTTATACAGCCGGGAAAAGGGAGGGAAATTTCCCGTCATTTCCCGTTTCCCGCTGAAGTGTTATTGATATATTTCCAAGATTAATAATTGTGCTAATACGTTCTTGATGCTCTTCAGATACAACTATTGAATCAGTAGAAACTTGAACAAGAGCATCTTTTATGATTAATCCCTTGACTACGTTTTGAAATGCTTTTTTCAATGCTTCTTGTTTTACGTCTGATTCTTCAGATTTTCTTAAAGTGTAAAAATGCTCTCTCCAAACTTCTGTACTTCCGGCATACTTGTTGTTGATGATTTTATTTTCCTTTGCAGCAACTTCACAAAGCGCCCTTATTCCTATTGCTTCATGTCTTGTAAAGTTTGTTGATTTGCTACGTTCGGAACGTTCACCATATACAGGAACACAACTTGTAATTACTTCCCCGTCTTCATCAGCTCCGATTTCAACAGATACAAGTTTAAATTCCATCGGTGGCGGTGGTTCAGCGTCTTTTGTTTTGCTGAAGATAAGCTGTGACTTGTCACACATGATTTCAGTATCAAGCGCCGCTCTATATACCGTACTTCCCCGGCCTCTTGTTGTGTCGTGGCCTGTATGATGCACCATGATTGCCACGGCACCCAGACGGCTTCTCAGTGCGTCAACGGCGTTGATATAAGCGCCCATGTCCCGGCTGTCGTTTTCATTGCCGGGAATGTGCCGCGCCGTTGTATCAATGAAAATTGCAACAACTTCAACACCGGCCATTTCAGAAACGATCTGTTCAATGTTGCTGCCGTCCATCATGAGTGTATTTCTGGAAAGGTAGAAACCACGCATATCAGATAAGGCTAAGTTGTTTGCTATGCACCACGCTTTGATTCTGCGCTTGATACCGCCCCGGCCTTCACCGGCAAGATAGAGGATTGCACCCCGTTTCACTGTCCGGCCATTCCAAGACCTTCCAGACACAAAGCAACATCCAAAGTCAACAGCGACAAACGATTTGTATTGACCGGAAGGGCCTGTAATTGAAACGAGGCTGTGAACCTCAATCAAGTTACGAACCAGATATTCAACTTTGACGGTTTCGGTCAGGAAGTCAGAAGCCGATTCAAACAGGCTTACGAGGTTTGCTTGTGGCGCTGTTCCGGGGTTTGGTGCAGGGGTGAGTATGCCTTTTGCTTTCACGTGGTCAAATTGCCGCTGTTTCTGGCCTTCCGGGTCAATATCGGTTGCAGCTTGTGCCACGGCTTTTGAAAAATCACCATTGAACCAGTGAGCAACAAAAATATCAAAAGCGTCATGGCTGTGACCGTCGCAAAGAAGGCGGTCAGATTCATGAAACGTGTAAAACTTTCCGTTCTCGGTAACGTGTCCACCTGCTACGCCAGACGTTGAACCATTGAAAAGATATATACCGCTTGACTGTCTGGTATACTTGCCGCTTAATCTTAAAGCCTCTTCAGTTGTATATTTCGCGTTAAACTTGGCAATTACGCCGCCGTCAACATTGGAAATATCACGAACCATTACCGGCGCTTTGTTTGCTTGTTCCAGTTTTTCAGCTTGTTCTTGTTGAACTACTTGCAAAAGCGCCGCTGATAGATTTGATACGTCGAAACCTTCAGATAAGGGCGTATTCATAAAACCCCCCGTCAAAATTTGAAGGTGCGTAAAATCCTTGTGTCAGCTTAGTAGCTTCTCTACCTCCCTTGAATATCTTTGCTAATGATTTTTGCATTAAATGCCAATCGTCACAAGATAAGCTCCGGTTAGGTAGTATGACTACACGCCAGCGATAACCTTGCATTTCTCCTTTCTTCTCTCTCATTGCTGAAGCTGAAGAATAAATGACGGCATTCGTGATTTGATACGTTTTGCAAATGTCGATTACTTCAGCTAAAGGCTTGTTTCCTGAATCAAGATCAACCCAAAGCCATGTCATAAGATTATGTTGTTCAATTACTCTTTTGATTTTACCTCTTGAACTTGACGGATGAATCAAAGGCGCTTCAGTCTTTTGTACTTTTAGCGGATTGATTACTAAATTTTCCAGTTCTTCAAAAGTAAACGCTACGCCGTGCCGGTCAAACATGCTTTGATATTTCGTGGCGTAAAGCGCTTGTTTTTTCTGGTTGTTTTTGATAATCTCTTTCATAGGTTAGTTCCTGTTGTACAAGAAGATTTTGAAACCCCGTTCCGGTTGCCCCCGGTTCGAGGTTTCGCTTTTTTACTTTGCATAACACTTCGTCATGACTTCATCGACTTGTTCTGTAATTAAATCAGCGGCGCTATGAACTTCATTAAATACCCTTGCACAACTTTCAATTGAATCTGCATTTTCTATCACTTTCAGACGGCTAGAAATGGCGTTCAATTGAATAGTTGCATCCTTTACAAACTCACTAATTAGTTGATTTTTCATTTTGATTCTCCTTTTAGTTCCGGTCATTGCCGGTTAAGCTGATACAGCGGCGTTCTTTGCCTTTCTTCCTTTTCTTGCTCCTGGTGCAACAACTCTTGTGTTCTCTGCGGTGATAGTTTCGCGGGAATCCATCCAAGTTTGAAGCGCTGATAAGCGATAACCTACAGCGTTTTCACCTATTCGGATTCTTTGCGGGAAACGTCCGGCCTGTTCATCACGCCATATTGAGGCAAGGGAACGGCCTGTGATTGCCGATGCTTCAGCGGGTCTTACGATTCGATCTGTCATACAATTTCTCCTTTTCTTTGTGCTTCTTGATGCAAAATTGTGTGATTCGTTATGGACACCCTAACAGCCTTCAAATTCTGTAAATATTCCCCCCCATGAAAAAATTCAGGGGTAAACAAAAAAAAGGCGTATCCGGTATGGACACGCCTTTTAATCTCAATTTTATTGATTATTTATTTATCAACTGGTTTCATAGCTTCCTTAATAAATACTTGAAAACCTTTGCCGGATGCTTCAATAAGCTGGTTTGCACGGTTTAAATATGGTGTTATTTTTTCAGTGCTATGTTGTCGCTGTTTTGTTCCATATTCAGCATGAAAATTTCCTTGCTTGACGCTTACCGCTGCTTTGTTTCCCGTTTTCAAGTATTCAGTATATGTTTCAAGGCATCTGTTTATTTCTTTAAGTTTGACTGCAACAACCGGAAGCGGTCTTCCTGCTGCATTTTTAGCCCATAACAGGCTTGCCCAATGCCGCGCCTTATGATTCAAGGCTTTTTCTTGCAATTCCTTTATTTTTGCCTTTATATCTTCGTCCGTATCGCACTTATCAAACGTAAATAATATTTCAATTGGTGGCGTAAGAGTGCTAGTCCATGCCGCTTCGTCTTCCTCTTCTATGAAGACAGGTTTTTGATTTTCGTCAAGATATACGTTTTCAGCGGGTGAATAGTCGCGTTCATAATCACCACAAACCCGGAATTCATTATAAAGTTGACACATTAATTTATACGGGTGTTCGTCTGTAAGGTTCATGATTTGCCCCTTATGCCGCTTTCTGCTTGCGGCTGTCGATTGAAATTACATTACTTTCCTTGACCGTTATTATGCTGTTCAACTTACGTTCCCACGCTTCAAGAGCTTTCTGTTTTTCAAGGTCATACTTATGACGATTATATATTTTTACAACTCCGGTTTTCTTGTGGCCTAATACTGCGTCAATTGTTTCATCAGAAAAGCTAAGTTGTGCAAGCATAGTTGCCGCTGTACGCCTTAAATCGTGCGGGGTGAAGTGTTCCATTTCCATTTTCTTATCTTCTGCAACCTTAACCATGCTGATTGATTCGCCTTTGATTGCACGTCGCGGCTTGTAGTCCTTCAAGTTGCGCCGGATTGCGTAAGCAACGGCGTTATCATCAATATGAGTGTTGATAATTGTCACGCCGTCTTTTTCAGTTTGACCGTTCTTAGGGGAGGGGAAGAAATAGCCTTCAGACTCTCCAAGAAGTTCGAGCGCTGTCTTAGTAAGATAAACCCTGTGAGTTGTCTTATTCTTTGCCCGTTCTGCCGGTATAGTCCACCACAAGCCGTCAACCTCTTTTGCATGAATCCCGGCAACCTCTCCCGGCCTTTGCCCTGTAACGAGTATCAGTTTTAGGATTCTTTTTGTTTCGGCGCTCATACTTGCTTTTGGAAGTTCGGAAGTCCACAAGGCTTTAATTTCGTCTTCAGAAAGGGTTCTTTCACGGCTGGTAATCTGTACAGGTGCTTTGATATTTGCAAAGGGGGTCATGTCGATAATTTCATCATCAACAGCAAAATTGAACATCTTACGAGTGACTTTTAGTACGTTATTACAAAGCGCGGGGCGGTCTTGATAAGTTTCAAGCAATAACTTAACGTCACGCCGTCGAATGTCTTTCGCTTTCCGATCTCCCCAAAACGGAAGAACATTCACGTTCAATAATCGTTCATCTTCTTTCCAGCTAGATTCACGCTTGTTTACCTTTGCGTGACGGTTCATGTAATCTTCAGCAAGCTTTTTTACAGTAGGATTACAACGGTCTTCCTCTTCAGCTTTTACGGCTTCTCTCTTTTCCCTTTCGGGGTTCTTATGCCATTCAAAGCCGATCTCCTGCGGGTCTTTGCCATCCTTCAGCGCTTGCCTTACGTCTATAAGCCGTTCCCGTGCTTTGGCAAGGGTAACGTCAGGGTAGTCACCAAGATTCATTTGACGGCGTTTCCCGGCTATTGTGTACACGAAAATGAATATTCGAAGACCGGAAGGAAGAACACGGACACCATAACCGTCAGACTCCCTTACCTGATACATTTTGTCTTTCGGTTTTAGGTTTCTGATATATGGGTCTGTAAATTTCATGTAATCCCCCTTTGGTGGCTTTCAGCCTCATGGTTGTGAGGTTACAGTAAAACCGTGTAACCTCTGGTGTAACCTCTTGAACGCTTGCTGCATAAGAAATGCTATGAAATAATATGAGGGATAACATACCGGAAGTCAACAATAAAAAAGCCTTGTAGGTTACAAGGCTGAAAGGTCGTGAAAGCTGAAGAAGGGCTATTTTACTTATTCCCAAGCTGAAGGTCGCGGGTTCGAATCCCGTTTCCCGCTCCATAAAACATCAACTACCTTGAGTAGTTAAGGGCTAAAAGCCCCGGCTTTCGCAGGAACTTTCGCATGCGGCCGGGGCTTTTCTCTTTCCCGGTGTTTTGAAGTCCCTGCCAAAGTATCGAAGAACTGTCAGCTTATCCTGTTCAAGCCCTTCCGTATATTTACCATAGACCTCAAAAATCATTTGCTTGCTTGCGTGCCCCATCAAAGAAACGAGTCGGTTGGGATCGCAGCCAATTGTAAGCGTCCAGGCCGCGAAAGTATGTCTGGTGGTGTACGGGGAATTCCCGCTTCCCTCACACCCATGATGACATGTTCTTGCCATTGTTGCCGCCGAAGTTTGTAGCCTGGAAGACATTTGAACTCGAGCCGATGCTACTTCTCAAATTGCTCAAGTTTGGGCGCGTATTATTTAAGGATACCTACCAGACAGCAAGCATCGGACTCTTTCGATTTCGGATTCTGTAAGAAACTCCCTGTTTTCTCTTGAGCGGCGTTCAAGCTTTCTTTTCAATAACCCAACGAGGGCTTCAATGGCGTCAAAATTTGTCCTGTGATCAAGCTTTTTTTCACTGATTCGGCTTTTGGCTTCCTTATTTTGCCATCCATACCACTCGTCATTCGGGTTTTTAAATGCACTCTGAAACCAATCGAGGTCCCTCTTTAACTCTTTATGATGTCTAGTAGGCACAGCGTTGCAAATAATTTCCCAAGCCTGTAAATCTTCCCAAAACTTTATTTGTTGATTCAAGTTAAGTAATGGCTGCTTTGGAGGTATTGTTTGCGATTCAAGTTCTCCAGAGAAAAAATTGCTAACAACTCTCATGACGTCGCTTTTGACATCCTCCATCTTGCCTTTAGATCTCCCACCAAGATCAGCAGTTTTAGCTTTTTTAAGCCATGATATGAAACCATTCCAATCCCCCTTCAATTGCTCAGCAATAGAAGGGATCCAGCGCTCAGCGTCAGGCACTAGCTGTTGAATTTTCTCTATCAGCTCCAACGAAGCTTCACCATCCGGAGTTATCATACTGACAGTTGGCAGATTCGTCTTACTAACTTTTTCTTCAAGCTCACTTAAAGGAATACCGTGAACAATGCTGTGAACGTAATTGTGCATCTTTTTCATATAGGAAGGCTCGCCGCGTAGAGCTGGCAAATTGTAAGCCGTTTTCGGGATTTTAGAGAAACCAAACATCGCTCCCCAAAGTGCAAAGGCAATCCGAAAGTCACCGATTCCTTGATCTACTAAATAAGTTTCGAGCTTGTCAAGGTCATCCCCTTTCTGCACGAATGCGGCGAAGGATTTTAATGCAAAACTGCTCGAAGAATTAAATTCAAATGGGCTTCCGCTCTTAATATTATTCAGCAGGTCATTTATGTATTCCTGGTTTTCACTATTTTCCCATTCACTCCCCATAAGATTCTTGATTGCCTTAGCGCCTTCAAACGCCACGTTGAATCTGTCTTCGTCAAGTTGCCCGACAAATTCAGTTGTGATGCAGTACATGTTAAAAAAACGTCTCAATAGCAATGTGGATTTGGGGTCGCTTTCATTGCCGTCAATTAAAGCACCAATTTGCCCCCGGTCGTTGACAATTTTGTCGCCGTGTTCATGATCAAATCGCCTATTACCAACCCCCTCCTTCGTCCAGAATTTATCAAGTGCTAAACAGGATTCAAGAGCAAGGCGAGGTGCATCAGAATTCCTTCTGGATGGATCATTGAGCATCGCGGAAATGTCGTTACGCTGTTCTTTTAATACAGATCTGTATCTAGCAGCCTTTTCGTCAATAGATTTGTAAGCACCGAGAATGTAACCAGTGGCGAATCCCTTCAAACGGTTGATGCGCTCGTCGTTTTCGCAATTTTTTAGTGCAGCCTCTCTTGAACCATCGCTTACGTTATTGAGAATATCCAGAGACCATCTGAATGAATCAAGTTGCGTAAAATTGGCAACCAACATTCGCGACTGATAAAGGTCTATAAATTTTGTAGTAAGGCTCGGCTCGGCCTTTATCAAAGCGATTTTATTTGCTTCAGGAGAATCAAAAATAAATTCAGTCGATGCAGGGTCAAGGTAGATTGTCTTGTCATAGGCTTGGACATCACGGATATTTTGGATACCCTCAAAAATCCGATCAGCCCGGATTCGTAGAACAAGGGGGTGATTATCACGCTCGGCGTCAACAATAGAAAAAATAGGATAACGGTCATAGAGCAACAGAGTATTCTGATATGGATTCGGCGGGACAACTTCAAATTTGTTGTAACCGAACCGCCGCGTGGAATAAACGGTAGCTGGCGAAATCGAGCCGGTTGATAAGATATTATTGAAATTCAATGTAGTAGTCGGTATGTATAAATATTTCATGGCATATCCTAAAATTAGAGTTCGATTCTGTCTTCCTCTAGTGTGGTCGAATAGAGGTCCTTTGGAATTGAATCAAAAAAACGAGTCAGTTTGTTTGAATACATTACAAAGAGATATCGGTAGCTGCGAGTAATCGCTACATACAATGACGTGGTATTCATGGTCTTATCAAGTTTTTCGAACTCGGCCTCACACTGAGGCAGAAATACCGCTTCGAACTGAAGACCTTTTGCACTGTGGTAAGTCATGAGCTTAGGATTGTCACTGTCGAAGTCAAGATCAAATACGGAATCTTTGATCTTCGCTTCAATTGCATACCCCTTTTTACTCAAATAGTCGTAAGCCTTCTGGACCCTAACGTTGTCGTTAAACAGTATAGCTGCGTCGGTAATCTGTCTGTTTTTTATCTGCTGCATTATGACATCGAGTTGTGCTTCGAAGGTGGCGTATCGAAGGATTCGGGGTATATCTTCTCCCTCTTTCCTGCACCGAGGGACCAAGTCCTCGTCTCCGCTCACTTTGGCTGCAAATCGAGCAATTATTTTTGGCAGACGGTGATTAAAAACAAGAGTTTCTGGCTCAATACCAGATTCTGAGGCAATCGAGAGGATATCCTGCGTATTTCTAAATCCACGGTAAAGCGACTGAGCGCTATCTCCCCATAAGAAAAAAGCCTTATTGGCTGCCTGCTTGAATTGAGATATATCTTCATGTTCGAAGTCCTGCACTTCGTCAACGATAATAAAGTCGGCAGACGGGCACCCTTGATTACACCATTCGTGATGATATGTGAAATTTCTGTCGTTAAGTCCGATAGTTTTTATGCCATTCGACATAAATTGATGCAATGCCTTGGTATATACAATGAACTTATACGAATAACCTGCATCTTGAATTTGTTTTGCTTTCCAGAGCGCCAGAATAGATTTACCGCTACCAGCACATCCTGAGACGACCATTGAACGATCTATTCTCTTTTGGAGTAATTGAATCTGGAAATCATCAAGTTCGTCCTCATTCACAAAAAAATTTTGTTTTGGCATATCAGGTTGCCCCCCTTTGGAAGTAAATATTATTTATTTAGACAGTTGCTCACCCTCGCCCCAGTAGAGCCTATTTATAGTTTCGGTTTTATAGTGAATAACTTTCTTGCGAAGAAATAATTCAAAGGCTCCGTGTACCTGAGGAATAAGAGATTTTACTTTCGCAATATCAACGATAATCAGATATTCATGGGTTGCAATAATATTCGGAGGAATTTCCTCATGTTTTGTGTCAAAAGTAGATATTAAAATATATGGCAAGTTATCGCTACCAAGTACAGATGAACAAATCGTCTGTACATGCCTCACAAGGCTGGCTTTATCTCTATCATCAATTACAGTGGCCTTCTTTCGTACACCCCATTGACACTCCGCCTCGAAAAGGTTGGCCACACTAGCAGGCTTTTGCTCTCTCAGCTTTTCGAGGCAAGAACCATCATCAGGATAAATAAACTTTTTATATTTTTTCTCAAACGCCTTGTTACACTTATCAAACACGCCATGAACAGGGAGTAGTAAACCCTGGCGGTCAATTTCGCCGGTAGCAATAAACAACGGAATGGGCTTGCAATTCGCTAATGACAGGAAAGAGAGATAGGAAGGTAATCCGAGCGAACGATCATAAGTCGGTTTTTTGGGGTTAATAAATGGCCAGAAAAAGAAACGGCATTCGGGATGAGATTTTTGTGCAAGTTCTTTAGCAATTGTTACGGCCTCTAGCGCATCGGCATTCATTACTTCGGAAACCCATGAAGGAAAGAGTTGAAGCATGTCTGCCTTAGTGCTGGCTACCAAAGCGTAGTAAATAGTGTTATTTGTATTAATTTCGTACTCGTCTAACACTGGGAATGCGGCCCGATCCCATCTCCACATTTTCAGTTCTTCCACTGACAAGCTGCAGCCGATTATTTCTGAAACATCCACATGCCTCTGAATCCAATCTATAAATGAATCCGGAGCTTTTCTGGGGTTAAGTAGGTAACTCCCTAGGCATGCAGAAAAGAATTGGCGCTGTATCAGTTCTGTAGGCAATTGTCTCAAGATGCTATCAGCCAGTTTCATGAACCTTCCGTGGTCATCCCCCCAAATGGCAGTATGCGGGCGAAGAAATAAATTGGCCTGTTTATCTATCAAACCGCACTGTATGCCATGTAGTATTTGTCGCAGTTCCCAGTTGAATTCGATCATGGTCTTACCAGAATTAGTCTGAGATTCTCGATAGAGCATCCTTCTCTGGGCACTGATTTGAATACGATATGAAAATATGGCGAATCTTTTTCAATAAAATTCTGATCTTCGCAGACAACCTTGCCATCAATATTTAATGAAGCCACTAGGAATAACTCTTCGTTCAGAACTTGATTCAGTTTGCCTGCAACGTAGTAGTCGCCATCCTCCCAATTGATCTCCATCAGGGTTGCCCCAACGGTCCTTATGGTGATTGCGCCATCACTCTGCTTGATGATGACATTAACTGGCAATGATAGGCTTTTTGCTGCAACTAATGGCATAATAGCATCGGGGTCACGAGTGTCGGCCAGCAGATCAAGGAGGGAATTGGCATATTCCGGAAGTTTAAATTTCGAGAGCTTATCGTATGCATCCGC
>MHYA01000145.1:15363-21390 GCA_001825675.1 Planctomycetes bacterium GWF2_42_9
CTCATTTTCAGACGGACAAGCCACCATCTCTTCCATAAGTTGTGCCACAGCAGGCATCGCAATTTCCGCCCCGACTATTACTTCTGTCGTCCTGAACCAGTACAGAATCGAGTTCTCATCAATATTTGCCCGAGGCTTACCAGCCTCATTCAATACTTCCTGCATCTCTTCCTGCTTTACCCCGCCAAGGCAATAGCTGAGCATCTCACGGTGAATAGTGTAAATATTCCAAGACTGTGCGAATCCAAACCGATTGTCAGACAGAAGTACATCGCCATCTGATGCAAGGGCAGTATCGTGATACGTCTGAGCCACCTTGAGCGAGTTGCCTTCAATGCCTAGCAGGAGTACCCGTGGTGGACAGTAATAGTTGCCATCGCCACTCCAATGCGAGAGGTCATCACTCAAAGTCCACACCTGACCCTCGACCGGCGGAACATCTGTCGCTTTATGCACTGAAACTCCATCTGAAAGTCTATCGGCCAATTCCCGCCAGGCGGTTCTCACCCGTGGTGCGGCATTCCTGATATCACTGCAGGCAGGGCATATCTTCAGATGCCTCTGAGTTTCTATTGTTGGTTGTTCTGCAAACAGCATATCGTCACCTGGGCACGCGCGAAGGCGATAGGCTTCCTGCCACGCCAACTTCATTTTTAGTGAAATGATAGTTGATTCCATCGGGATGTGTGTCCTCATATACCTTCACGGCCCCCGTAGTGTTCTTTACAATGCTGAACGATTTTTTCTACAAAAATGAATTGTTCTTCTTCATCCTCTTCGGCAAATCCTGGCAACTGAGCATTACCCCACAATAGCCAGAACTTGCGTATATGACTCTGTGCCTTCTTGAGGTGGTATTGGATATTGCTTGGACCTTTCTCACCCAAACGCCGAGCAATTTCATCAAGCGTCTGACCATCAGATGCCCGCCAGAGTATTTCAGTCTGTCGCTCATCCAGGCCGGCACAGCACTGGTCTGCAAGTTTGCTGAGTTCGTATTCGATTATGTCGTAATCAAGACGGTCTGACTGGCGTTGAAGTGGACCGAGCGGATCACCGGCAAGGTGTACCGGTTTCAGTAAATCAAATTTTTCTGTTTCAGTCATTCCATCGACGCCACCGGCTCCAACATCCTTACGCTGGGCTATAAGAGGGTATTTGGCAAACACAAATCGGGTCAGTTCCAGTAACGGCAGCAGATATTCAGTTTCATACCTGCAAGTTGCTTCATCCCAATAGAAGCGGGACAGACAAAGCATCCCGGCCTGTTCCTCAACTTCAGCAAGCGGAACTGACGGCGAGGACCACCCGTCGAATGCCAATCCCCAATAGGTATACGGCAGGTAGTCAATATTCACAGCATCCGTGTAGGCATAATATGAGCCATTATCCGTGGGGATATAGCGAACCTCTGTTGCTTGGGATATTACCTTGCGTAGATGGCGTTGAAATGCATGAAAAGGACTGACGGGATAAGTGCGACGCTTGTCGATTACGTGGCTAAGAAACTTAGTAACAATCTTGGCGGTAACCGCCGATATGTCGCCTTTAGAGACATCTTCGGAAATATCTCTGGTAACGGCATCTTGATGTTCCAGCAGGTATGTCGTTAGTTCGCTGGCGACAATCCTGCGCAGTTCGTTTGCGTCACTAACAAACTCTTCCCTGAATATGTGTGCTAGGTTGAGAGACTTTTTTCGTGCATGGTATTCAATATCTTCGGCACACTCAAGCAGGATCACTCTTCCATCAGGGCCTTTCAGCCATTCAATTAGACCCAGTTTCATTGCATCCCTTCTTTGTATTGATCTCCGATAATATCATTCTCCCGGACAATGCCGAAAAAGTTCTCCTGGCCAACCATGTCGTTTTCAGGTGGCAGATTAATGAATATATTGTGGCAGATATATCCGTGCTTATGGAAAGGCGTTGGTGCAAGCTCAAGTGTAGTTTTAGCAGGAATATAGCTGTAATTACCTTGCTTCTTTGTCGAGCAGGGGCAGAAGCGGAAACTGAAGTTTCCAGCTCGCTTGAGAAGCAAGACCGGGTGATGGTCTGATCCAGTAAGGCACACCATAGACTTGACCCGTGGAAATTTCCCGCACGTTTTTTCCAACAATCTTCTGTCGCTTATCTCTTTAAAAAAATCCAGAGATTCCCAGTTAGCAGGCAGACTTCTTTCAGAACGATAGCGTTGTTGTAGCTCCCAAAAAGGATCGCCATTTCTTCTGGTGTTGTTTCCCATTGTTCACCTCTGCCATAAGACACTGTTCTCGGCTCTTCAGCTCATTACGGTTTCTACCAGAATTGAACCATCAAAACCAGAAAAGAAAAATGTCGGAAGTTTTTGTAAATCACGCCAACATGGCCGTAGTCAAAATATGAACGCAACTATTAATAAGTTGACGTAGCATCATTCAAAAATAAAAGGAGAATAATTATGTCACTCAAACAGCACCATGTGGTTCCAAACAATGATGGAGGATGGGATGTAAAAAAAGCGGGGGCACAAAGAGCCTCGATTCATACCGAAACAAAAAAGGAGGCCATTGATCAGGGCCGGAGGATAAGCCAGAACCAAGAGTCAGAATTAATTATTCACAACAAGAATGGCAGAATATCGGGTTCGGATAGCCATGGAAATGATCCATTCCCTCCTCGCGGATGATGGGACATGTTTATCGTTCTGAAGGACGCGTGTAAGGGGGAGTAGGATATGAATGAACGTTTCCAGATTCTTTCACTTGACGGTGGTGGAATCAAAGGACTTTTTTCGGCGGCAGTTCTCGCACACCTTGAAGAGGATCTAAAAATCCGAGTAACTGATCACTTCGATTTAATCACAGGTACATCGACCGGCGGGATTATAGCTCTTGCTCTTGCGTCAGGCATGTCGCCCAAAGAGATAGTTCACTTTTACGTCGAAAGTGGACCATACATTTTCCCTCAGCAGCGTTTTGCAGACCTTAGACACTTGATAAGACATAAATTCAGCCCGAGCAACCTGAAGAAAACCTTGCGTGATTGTTTCGGCGAGAAGTTGCTGGGCGACTTGCACAAGAGAGTCGTGATTCCGACCTACAACATTGGTGATGACGACGTTTACCTATTTAAGACCCCCCATAATGATCGTCTGCGGCGTGACTATAAGGTGCCGATATGGAAGGCTGCGATGGCGACGAGTTCAGCCCCAACTTTTTTCTCATCATTTACCGAGTTGGACCACCTCCGGCTAGTGGACGGTGGAGTTTGGGCGAATAATCCAAGTATGGTCGGAATTGCTGAAGCAGTCAGTATGCTGGATATACCGTTAAGTTCCATTCGGGTTTTAAGCCTTGGAACAACCGATGAACTGAAAAGCAGGCCGAAATGTCTTGACCATGGTGGAATGTGGCACTGGAGGAAAGAAGCTGTGAACGTCATTCTCCGCGGACAATCCATCGGTGCCAATACGCAGGTGCAACACCTATTGGGAAAGGATAATGTCCTCCGTATAGATCCGAAAGTCCCAGACGGAATTTTCAAGCTCGATAAGATTTCCGAGGATGAACTGCTGGCAAAGGCTGCACATGAAAGTCGGCATGTATCGCCACAAGTGAAAGACATATTCCTCAGCCATTTTTCCGAGAAAGTTTTCCCATATATCCCATATCACAGGGTTGAGGAGGAAAAGTCATGACATTTGATGTGAAATCGCAGTTGGGCCAGTTCCTGATGTATCTCGCAGAGTCTCTTGATATATCAGATACACGGTACGTGGAGGCAGAAGACAGGTACAAAGCGGTAGGTCAATGGCTTGGTAAAGAGGGCTCGATCCTTGCTCAGTACAATCCTCAGATATATCCACAAGGGTCTTTCCGCCTTGGTACAGTTATCAGACCGTTTGACGACAGAGAAGAGTACGACATCGACCTCGTTTGCGAACTGCAGGAATCAAAAGAGGTTATAACGCAGCAGCAATTAAAGAAAATGGTTGGCGACCGTCTCAAGGCCAATGGCGACTATGATAGAATGCTTGACAAGGAGGAAGGACGCAGGTGCTGGACTCTGAATTATTCGAATGGAGCCCAGTTTCATATGGATATACTTCCCGCCATTCCAGAAGACGAAGGGGTCAAACAACTTCTATTTGCAAATGGAGTTCCTCCTGTTCTGGCAGAAAAAGCCATTTCAATTACCGACATTAAATCCAATAGTTACAATTCTCTTGATCATGATTGGCCGAGGAGCAATCCCAAAGGCTATGCAGATTGGTTCCACGAACGGATGAAGGTACGTTTCGATAGTCTGCGGAAATCTATGGCGGAATCCCTTAGAGCTGCAACTATTGAAGCTGTTCCTGAATTCCGAGTAAAGACACCCCTCCAGAGAGCAATTCAAATACTGAAAAGGCATCGAGACATGATGTTTATCAATGACTGTGACGACAAGCCGGTCTCTATCATCATTTCTACACTTGCTGCTCACGCTTACAAGAACGAAGCCGACATCGTTGACTGCATACTGAGCCTCCTTGATGAGATGCCTCTGTTTATAGAGTCACGCGGTGGAGTTTCCTGGGTCCCAAACCCTGTGAATCCGATGGAAAATTTTGCCGATAAGTGGCACGAGCACCCACAACGTGAGTTGAAGTTCCGGAAATGGCTACGACAGGTGGCGGACGATCTCCGAAGTGCACTACAAGAGGGAAATGTCGGGAAACTCCAAGAAGTATTTAGGGCTCGTTTTGGTACGAGAGCTGTCAATGAGGCACTCGCTAAGTCTGAAAAGGTTATGGTCGGTGCTGCTATTGCCGATAGCAAAACGCCACCCAGGATAGAAATTCATACACCAAATAAACCATGGAAAGCTTGATTACGAATAATGACAGTGCAACGTTGATTCATCATCACTTTGCGGAACTGCAGGCGAAATATCCTGAATTCACTTTGGGGCAGAATCTTTTTGGAGAGTGGGTAGTGCGGGGGCCTATTTGCGCCTCCGCCATTTATGAAACGACAGAACTGTTGATTGATGGAGTTACAATCGAAATTAAATTGCCAATTGTGTATCCCGACACACATCCAGTGGCAAGAGAGACAACTGGACTGACGGATGGTTTTCATACGAATGACGACGGAATACTTTGCCTGGGGTCACCATTGGCGGTCAAAGCAACATTTGAAAGTTGTCCGACGATCTTAGGGTTTATGGAACGACTGCTTATTCCATTCTTTTTTGCATTCAAGTATTGGAAAAACCATGGAGAAGTACCATTTGGTGAATTGTCACATGGGGGCAAAGGAATCCTGGAATATTACATGGATATATTTGACATATCGGTAGAAGAAAATATATTAGGATTTCTGCAAATTTTGGCTGACGATTCCTATCGGGGGCATCTGCCATGCCCTTGCAACAGTAAGTTAATCATCCGTCGATGCCACGGTGAAATGCTCAGAAACTTAGCCAAATTACAATCACAGGATGATTATTTTCAAGATTACTGTTGTATTATCAAGTATTTCCACGATAATAAATTACCAATATCTAGAAAGTTTTTGTGCAAAAGAGCGTTAATAAAGAAAAGATTCTGACCTAGTACGCTGGAACATCTAAAACCAACCCACCTCAGTCCCCCTTAACAAGGGGTTTGATGCGAAAAAATAAGTGTTACATGGTACTAGGATGGTTTCTCTTTAATGGGATCATTCGGAACTCGAACTTAGTAAGCAAAAAACTTTTGCTGAGTGTCACGTTTGGGAACCCTATACGGACTCGAACGAGAAGGCCATCTTTCGCAAAACTTTCGCAGGTTGGTCTGGATTGAAACCGAATTCAATGTTTTTATCTGGACGGATACCGCAAGGAAGTCAGTTTTATTTAGCTGATATTGTTACATTTATTTTCTGCAAAATGTTTCGGGACTTTCGAGCAGCCTTCTTCGAATCCAGTTTCCCGCTCCAACAAAAACAGAGGGTTAGGCAGATTGCCTGGCCCTTTAACTTTTTATAGGTCATATATAGGTCACACCATAAGCAAAACGAG
>MHYA01000146.1:0-37729 GCA_001825675.1 Planctomycetes bacterium GWF2_42_9
CTACTGCAAACTTCTATGAAGCCAGGCCTGTCAAGTGGAAAGTTCATGTGATTGGTTCATTCTTCTATCCGGGTCTTAGCAGGCTCGTTTGTGAGCCTTCCCATTCAACTTACTGCGACGATGTTCATTCTCGCAAGCGGGCCATTACGCCCAGAGTTTGCAACGAACCATCGCTAGAACAATCACATCAAACCCACACACTTAATTCGCCCTTTTATCTCGAAAAATCGCAAAAATCTTTTCTGGAGGGGAGAAAATTCTTTCGAAGAGCCTCCTTTTACGCAGCATTACGCACTTGCCACATTCTATCCTCTTTTAGCAGCACCCAGCACAACACGGCCAGATGTCTTGCTACCGCCACAATCGCTATTTTCTTCCTGCTCTTGCTGCCACCCATCGCACGTTCATAAATCCGACGCATCCACGCACTGTACCGAAGCCCCAGCCAGCCCACCTGTATCAGCATCGACCGCGCCAGCTTATTGCCGCATCCGCTGATCTTTCCCTGTCTGTCCGTACTGCCGCTCTGATAACGTCTGGGCGTAAGCCCGAAATAGCTGCCTACTTGTTTGCCATTGTCAAACCTGCTTGCATCATCGATGGCTGCGTTCATAGCCTCCGAAAGTCTCGGCCCGATACCAGGAACACTCATAAGTATCTGCGTACCCCTGTCAGTCTTGCCGATCTCATCGAGTTTGCCTTCGATCTGCTCGATAGCATCTTTAACTGAAACAAGCTGGGCTAATTCGATAAAAAGCTCGCCACGCCACAATTCCTCTACCTTACATGCACCGGGTTCTCTGGCCTCGCTTTCAAGATACTTCAACCCTGCCTTGTTCCATGCCTTGTCGCCCGAATACATCACCATGCCTTCACGGTCGAATATTGCGCGTATATTGTTGGTTATCGCGATCCGACGCTTGAGCAGACTCTGCCGGTATGCTATCAGCGATCGCTTCTGTCGAACGTCTTTCTTGGGCACATGCACCAAAGGCAAATCTCCTGCCGCGCTTAGCTTTGCCAACTTGAGAGCGTCTTCACGGTCGCCTTTCTTCTTTACGTTCTTCCACCGCCAAGCATCATGATTGGTGTTGGCTACCTCAACCTCAACGCCCAAACCCTTACATATATCACATACCCAACCAGCCGCAGGCCCGATCTCAATAACAACCCTCTGTGCCTCAAAGCCGACAATAATATTATGCACCTTCGCAGGCTCAGTCGAAATTGTCTCATACCGATGAGTACCTTTGACGCTGTCGAAATAACATACTACCGTCTTGCTCTTGCCCATGTCCATTGCTAAAATCTTCATTGCCAGGTCTCCTTGAAACAGGTTCTAAAAATTTTGGGACATCCCATCCTGGGTAAGCCCGTGTCGCGGTCATTGTACCGCATTAACCGTTCCAATCGAGGCCTGGCTTACATAGTTTCTCGCAATACTGCGTCCGGCTGCATCGAAAATGCAGGGCATTTCCTGCTTCGCCGTCCTTGTCTTGCGAGTTTTCGCTACGCCATAACCAGAGCATCATATTTAAAATGCTCTAGAAGCATCTAAAAAGCTTTTCGTTTTCCGCTTTATGTTTTTATCCAAACTGAGTCTGATTGTGATCACAGATTAACTAGGACCTCCTGCCTGATTCATCCCTCATTTTTAATATCAAAAAATGTGTTTTGAAAACAAATCCCAGACAAGAATGGCACACAGTTGGCACTGGCTTCAGGAATGACAAGTACGCCCGTTTGCCGCCAGGAAATTGACGAGAATGAACTATCATATTTTTTGACAATTGGGCAAACCGCCCTGCTCTAGAACTATGTAAAAAGTCATCTTATCCATCAAGCAGCCCTTTTGTAGAACTTCAACAGCCCGCCAAGGCCTTCTTGGCAGACTATTTTGCCGGTCCCTTGCCGTATTCATAAACACTTACCATTTGATTCGATAACAGTTTTATACCAAGTAGCTGAATCCTTAATGGTACGTGTTTGGTCTCGGAAATCAACATGCACCAAGCCAAAACGCCTATTGTAGCCAAAAGTCCATTCAAAATTATCCATCAGACACCAATGGAAATAACCCCTAACATCAACACCATCAACGGCAGCACGCCTTAGTTCGCGCAAGTAACGATGTGTAAAATCGATTCGCTGCGGATCATGAACCCGGCCATCAAGGCTAACCCAATCGCAATTCGCGATTCCATTTTCGGTTATAAATACTGGCATGTTATATCGCTCATAAAGGAACTTGGGTCCCCAATAAAGGCTTTGGGGTACTATAGGCCAGTCCATCGCTGTCATCGGGAAACCTTGATATCTTGGCGCATCCACAGGTTGTCCCTGCGGCCCCACTGTTGTCTCTCGGCCATTATAAATATTTGCACCGCAAAAATCCAAAGGTGTGCTGATTATTGCCAATTCCTCGCTTGTTGCCTTGGGCGCTTTTTCGCCATATATATGCAGCCCATCTTCAGGATATCTGCCCAAAAACACAGGATCCATCCACCATGTGTTGTTCCAGTATGATTCGTCTGTCATTCTGAACATCGAGGTACGAGCAGCTTCAATATCGGCAGCCGTTTCCGTCGCGGGAACCTTGACAACGCCGACCGGGGCGTAACCGATAAAAGGTTTTGTTTTAGCCTGCTCACGGATTACTCGCACAGCCCTGCCGTGTGCCAGCAAAGAATGATGTGCTGCAAGCAATGCCTGGCTAAGTTCAAGTTTGTCTCCAGGGGCATGATGACCATTTATTATCCCCCCTCCTATAAAACATTGGGGTTCATTGAGTGTCATCCAATTGCTGACGCGATCAGAAAAATGTTCAACAACCACACCTGTGTAATCTGCGAACCATTGAGGGCTTGCCAGATTAAGCCAGCCACCCTGGCGATAAAGTTTGAGTGGAAAATCCCAATGAAAAAGTGTTACATACGGCTCAATACCATTGGCAAGAAGCTCATTTATCAAATTATTATAAAACTCGATTCCTTTAAAGTTAATTTTTCCAATTCCTTCGGGCAGTATTCGTGGCCAGGACAAAGAAAAGCGGTATGATTTTAGGCCGATCTGTTTCATTAAGGCCACATCTTCCTTGAATCTGTGATAGTGATCACAGGCGACATCACCGTTTTCATTCTGGTAAATTGCCCCAGGTTTTCGGCACATCATATCCCATACAGACCAAGTTCGCCCGTCTTCAACAGCCGCCCCTTCGACTTGGTATGCTGCTGAAGCTGCTCCCCAACTGAAATCTTCTCTAAAACTCATATATGTTGCCCTACAAATTATAAATTAATAATGTTTATATTCCTGACATGCTTGAACATAGGCTTCTATATTATCCCAAGTCACCTCAGGTTCTAATAGATGAGTTGGCGAACATAGCAGCCCACCTTTCTTACCGGCAATACGGAGATTTTTATTTGTGAGTTGACGCACATCATCAGGCGATCCGAAAGGCATAGTGCTCTGGGTGCCGATGGTACCACTGAAGGAAAGGCAAGCTCCAAACTGTTTGTGAAGCTCTTCGAAATCCATGCGCTCGGGCTGAACGGGGTTGAGTATATCAATACCAGTTTCAATAAGATCAGAAATTAATGGAAACACAAAACCACAGGAGTGATAATGAATCAATATATCCGACTTAACCGATTTCGCATGGCTAATGACTTTGCTGAGCCTTTGTTTTAGCCACTTACGATACATTTGTTCTGACATCATCAAACTATTCTGCATTCCGATGTCGTCGCCAATAAAAATTATATCCGTTCCTGCTTTAGCAAAATTTTCAGCCTTGATGCATGCCTGCTGAGTAACTTTATCCAGCAGCCATTCGGCTTTTTCATTATCCGTTTGCATATCGACCATCAACGGAAGCATGCCTCGTAAATACCAGGCCCTTTCCCAAATGGTTGCTTCCATTTGAGCAACTGCTGCCAATCCACGTTTATGCATACTGTTTACCTGTTGTGTGATCGCGTTTAAATCCAGTCCGCTGTAATCAGGAAATGGATATTCCCCCATTGTGTTCAATGAAGAACAGCTTTCAAGCGGATGATGCATTCGAAGCATATGCTTTGCTTCAGCACTGCCGGGCTCATGGGCGACACCCCACGAATCAAATACTGTGCCTTCTTTTAAGTCAGAATAATAAATCCGCCAATCACAATCTGATTTTGCAAGCGCGGCCGCAATATATCTGAATGGAAATGAAAATAATTCCTCGTATGCCCTACTAGTTCCATAGCGATTCTTAAATTCCCATTGCAGTGAATGGCAAAGGTCAAACCGCACAGGAACAGCCTCATATCCTTGTCGTCTTAACAGATTTAAAAGGTTTTCACGAGGAGTCACTCTTTGTATCCTTATGAATAGCTACTCTGGCGTGATGTTTTATTGTTTAATTTTCTCTTCTAAAGTTTTCTTGAGCATGCAGTATATCAATAAAGGCAAGCATGTTCTCAAGCGGGACATCTCCTTCGATATCATGCGCGGGAGCAAAAATATAATTACCCTTTCGACCTGCTTCGAGAAGTTCACGAGTTTGAACCTGCACATTTTCAACAGATCCAAACGGCAGAGTTTTCTGGGTGGATAACCCACCGTGAAACGACAATTTTCCCCGGTATTGCTCCATAAGACTGAAAATATCCATCACCTCCGGCTGAAACGGATTAAAGCAATTCAGACCGATCTCCACAAGGTCCTCAAATATTTCATCGACATCACCACAGGAATGAATCATCACATATTTGCCGGCATTTCGTACCACCTCGTACATGGATTTCAAGACAGGTTTGATGAGCATACGCCAGAGCTGGGGTCCCATTTGCAACCCAAACTGCTGACCCCAATCATCTCCGAAATATACCGCATCAATATCATATTCAAGAGCCTTGCGAATCTCAGCAATATTATATTTGGCAATAGCATTAAACAATTCACTGACAAATTCTGGGTGCAAAACAAAATCCATCATGAGATTTTCCATTCCCCGCAATGTCCAGGCACGTTCATAAACTGAAAAACCGATTTGAAAGACGCGAAACCGGTCCCCACATTGTGCAATCCTGGCGGGAATGTTATCAAAAAAACGCTTATCGAGAGGATCCGGGAAATGATAGCCTTTCATCGAAGGCTCAGGGAGCATTATGTTGGCCGCAATACCAATATCCTTATCTGTTGTCCGATCCCATATCACTCCAAACACATCCCTGAAATGATCAGGTCCGATCTTTTCAAAAAAACCGATGTTGCTGCCCAGCCTGAGCATATGATTTTGAAGTGCACCTTCCAGATTCTGGCCGAAATATTCTTGCAGTTTTTGCCTAGCTTCACATGTAAGCCCAATTGACCATGGCACATAAGGAGGCTGCCGGCCTTCTAAAACCAGGTTTATAACCTGTCGTTTTGTTATTATTGCTTTCAATTTATTTCACCTTTGTGAACAGTATCAAATTGATCAAACTTTTGGTCTAATTGAATTCCTTGCAACCAGCCTGCACTGGGCATTGCCGCAATTGCTTAAATCAATGCTATACTCTAAGCCAAGCGTTTCCAATACCCGTCGGTACAATATATCACAGTGCTCACAATAACTGTGATAAGGTTTAACATGCCTATCTGAGATTAGCCGGCCTTTACTGGGACAATGTTTCATTTCAATAGTAAACTCATCGGCATTTTCATCCAGTGTTATTTTGCAATCGGCGGCTTCTTCAGCAAGAGTTCTGCTCCAGTATTCAAAACATCCAGCCACTCCTTTGGCTTTCACGATCTCACGTAGATTATACAGGAATTTATCCGAAAGGCTCTCCCAAAAAGTCACAACAGCTTGTTTATCAGCTTTGTTCTCCAGGAATACAAAAAGTTCATTGTAAGCTGGAATAAATTCAGTGCATGAAATCATTTCCAGAACTCCTGTACACAGCACCCAGCGCCGGGCTCGTAAGAGCATGAGCACTTATAATCGGCTGTTTGACATATTGAATGATTCACAACCTTTGTCGCTTCACAAAAGCGTTCGGTATAGAATAAACCTCGCTGTTTGAGATGTGCAATTGCCGGGCATGCCTTAACAATCACAGTCAATTTGCCAGGGACATGTATGGTTTCAAATTCGCCGCCCTCAATTGCAAAAACATCGATTATATGTTTTTCGATTGCGGCAAGCCCCTGAATCTTAATATTTTGAATCAGATCCTTATATATTGCCAGTCCGACTTGTTTCAGATACTCCGTTGTAGCCTCATGTCCGAAATTATCGTCCAGATATTTTATTGCATAACAAAGTACCCCGTGAAAATCTTTGTGGAGATACTCATTATCGCTAGCGCGGAATTCAATGCATTTAAACTGACCCATTCTCATTTTCCTGGCAAAAGCACAGTTTTGTACTCTTTTATCATTTTGTCAATTCGCTTCTGTACGCTTTGAGGCAAAGGATATTCAAGATAGCCCCGTGTGGTTCTAAATATGCCCATTTGCACCAGTGCGTATTTTAGTCCGGTCAGCCATGATTTTATCTTTTTGCCACCGTAGACGGTATAGTTGATTTTATCGCATGCCTTTTGAAGCTTGCTTAGATGTTCGAAATTTCCATGTGCGGCTTCTGCAACCATTTTGCTAGCAAGATAACCAATCAAAATACCTCCTCCCGCAAGTACGCCATGATAACCATCTTTGAGATACGGAGCCATATTCAATTCGTAGCCGGTCAAAAGCAGTAATTCAGGCCGTTTTTTTGCGGCCGCTAGTGCAATTTTCTTTACGACATCATTAACAGTTGAATCTTTTACGAGTTTGACATTTGGATGATCATACACTTTAGCCAAATCTCTGGGGCTGAGCAGATTCGGCAAACGATTATATATTCCTACAGGCAATGTAGAATTTTCCACAATCGGCAGATAATATTTTTCAAAAACATTTGACATCGGCCCAGCAAACCATGGTTCGGCTACAACAGCTATATCTGCTCCATCGGCTTTGGCGTTTTTAATATTGTTCAGAACTTTTAAAGATGAATTATCTGTAACCTGCACTGCTATCATCATCCCGCCTTGGTTTGCTTTTGTAGCCGTGGTGGTGAGCTCACGCAAATCCTTTTGCGGCATCCATGGTCCTTCGCCGCAAGTGCCACCAATGAAAACACCCTTTTGATTAAGATGAATATGATGTTGAATCATTTTCTCAACAGCATTGGTATCGATACCGAGATTTTTATTAAAAGGCGTCGGCGAAGCAGACCAGGCTCCGCACAGGTTGGATCGAGATAATTTCATAAAATATTTCTCCTATTTTTTCTATTCGTATATGATTTCGATTTCACTTATCTTTGGTGAGCCGCAACTGTTTTTGGCACCGAGTGCCAGCTGATATTGTATCCAGGGTCGCCAAACTATTTCTGCATCTGCCTGTTGATTGTTTTCAAACCAGCAACAGTTCTTTGATGGGCCATGCCATTTTGCCTTAGGTAGCAATTCCATAGTTTCGGCAGACCTGATCCGGCCTTTGACCCATGTGCCTGGAGAGCATTTCGCTTGCCATTTAATAGTTTTAACCCGTGAACCTTTCGGAATCTTGAATGGCTTAGAAGTATAATATTCTTCAGGTCCACGGTCCAGCACATTGCCAACAGGCACGTTAATCATTCCATGCGGACCAATGGTGGGCAATTTGGTGGTATTTTGCTTCGAAAATCCGTCAGGACCGTTCCACCATACTTCAGATTGCGTAATATGATCTCCATAACTTTTATGGTTTGCAACAGCCAGATCGACAAAGCCATCGTTATTAAAATCAGCTGCTACACAACCGCAGGCCGAATGAGTGAACAGTCGTGAAAAACGCTCAATTGAAAATTTGCCATCCGGAGAACCCCAATAAATAAACGAATCACAATCACGATCACGGCCAGAATTATACGATGTTGCAAAAATATCTAAAATACCATCATTATTAAAATCAGCAATAGCTAATGAATTACAAGCTTTTGCTGGAAGCTGCATACGGCGATTCTCTTTGTATCCATCAGGTCCGCCCCAGTATATGTAAATATAGGATTCATAGCGGCAAGATTTACTTGGACACTGATGACCTCCAATAATGAGATCAAGCCATCCATTACCGGTAAGGTCAGCGGCTTGAGCACAAATGGTTCCTTCTGTAGCAAGCCATTGACACTGGTCAATGCTGAATCCATCAGGTCCACCCCATAGTATTAAACTGCGTGGCCCGCAACATTGAGATATAAAAACATCCAGCCAACCATCATTATTGAAATCTGCAACAAAAATGAACCGCGGTTCCCAATATTCGCCGGCTTTACCACTGCGTTTAACGCTGACTTCTTTGCCAGGCCTAAAATCATCGGCAAGGGTGTCGTCGAGCAAAATACGTTGCGGATTTTCAAAGTCAAAACCGTTCGGGCCGCCTTTAAAAATAAGCAATTCCGGATTGTAAAAGCCTGCCAGAATTATATCCAAATAACCGCTGTGTCGAAAATCACCTACACCGGCGCCGTGCGCTCGAATAGTTGGAAATACAGTTTTCGCTTTTGGATTGAATCCGCTTGGACCACCGTGGTACAAAAACGATCCAGGATCGAGATTAGGAGCATTTTCAGAACAGTTGCAAATAAACAAATCCGGCCAGCCATTGTCGTTGAAATCGCAGCACTTGGCATCAGTTGCTGCCCACACTGGAAGGTCTACATGGTTTTCGGGTGAAAAACCCTGCTCACTTCCGTAATAAACCCGCGCATTCACATCACCTCTGACATTGCCGCCAGTATGGTTTACAAATATGACAGAGGGTAAATCGGAATCAGATACCTTTCCGGCCAAAACCGCTGTCGCATCGTGTGTTGGTAATTTCAGAAGTTCTGAAATGCTATGATCCAAATCGCAGCGGAATACTAGCGATGATGTGGTATTAGAAATATCTGTTCGGCCTTGACAGATAATGAGTTCTGAAACTCCATTGCAATCTATGTCAGCAACAACAGCATCTCTTGCATTCAGGGTTTTGATTGCGGTCCTGTTTGAATCTAGAAATCCCCTTAGGCTGCCCCAAAATATCCAAGAATCAACTCTTTCTTTGGGGCCATCACCGCAAAGTACAACTAAATCCTGAACTCCGTTTCCGGTAAGGTCGCCAGTTATGGTATTTATCGCATTCGGGCAGTCCAGCCGAAGAACGCATTCATAATTTCTGATGTTATCAAAATAGTAATAACATGCTCTATTTCTTTCTCGGCGAAATAATAGAATTTTCCCACTAAGCCGGATAATTTTCGGCCGCCAGCCTTCGGAAGAAGGAAGCCAGCCCGGTGTTGTGCCTGAAAATTCCCGATTATTCTTTTCTTTAGACCCAACATCGGTAAATCTGCTAAGTAGTATGCCATCGTGGCCGCCCCAATACACTCTGGGGGCACTATCAGCTGACCTGACGTAAAGATCAGAAAAACCATCACCATCGATGTCTTCAGCGTCCATGCCCAGTACAGGAATGTCAAGGTCAATATAATTCGACGGCATAAATCCGTGGTCATTCTGAAAATAAAGCCTTAGTTTGCCATTGCAGCACAATGCTAGGTCTATCTTGCCGTCACCGTTAAAATCACCAGCAGCAACCGCGGTGCAGTTGGGTGCGGGCAGTTCAATGCGGTATTTTTCACTTAGTCCTTCGGGGGAGCCATAATAAATATAAGCTGTCAAATCAGAGTGGGTACCATTATGCTGGTTTGCTATTACCAGATCATCATAACCATCTTTATTCAGATCGGCTAACAATCCTATATAAGCCCCATTACTAGGTAATTCTGTAAGCACACGGGTTCCGAGCAGGTCCTGATAGACATGGACAGGAACCCGCTCATTCATATCGTGACTATTACAGAAAAGTAAATCAACATATCCATCCAGATTAAAATCAAAATGGTGAATTCGCTGCAAAATGCCTTTTTTGCTTACGTACAGATTCTGACCGCCATTGCCTAAAATGCCGTCAACCAAATCGTCGTAACCAGATTCTCTCCAAACAGGGCTCATTGATCACATCACTAGGTATTATTAGTATTAATTTCACAAATAGAACATTTACAAATTCTTTTGCCTTATGTAATTGGAAGATCCAACTAAGTGCTCTCGAATAATTTACCCATCCCGCTCCCAACCAATCCGCGTTTCTTTAACACAACAAATTTCTTTCATACCATCCACAATCAATTGACAATTTAAAGCATGTGTTCATTTTCGTCTGAACCTAAATCATGTCTCTAATGATCCAACCACCAAAATCCTTATTTTTTGATTTCTTGTATACAAGGTGTAATTATCTCACAGCAACCAACCTTATCATTTTTTAATGTCCAAATAGTAAGATTTTCATTTTTATCCAAATTATTCGGCTTCGAACAAAGTTGTGCCAAAAATCCGACGAATATAACCGTAAAAAAACCTGGAATCGAAGTCAGCATAAAACTTATAGAATTGCCCATACTTTTGCTAATAATATACCAGAATATCATGACCACAGTGATTGCCCATCCGAGAAATACAGCAATAAGAGCGTGCCTGCCATTGCATCTTGGGAAGACCACACCGATGAAAAATACCGGCGCAATCACCGTACCCAGTGCCCCCCAAATCGTTGCGGCCTCAAAGACTGTTTCACCAAGAGTCTGAGATGTGGCATTTATGGCTATCGCTAATGCAATACCACAAAATCCTATCAAGATAATAAAAATTCTAGATACTTTCACTTGCGTTTGTTCGTCAGCATTGTTTCTGAAAAACCTTACATAAAAATCCTTTGTTGCTACCGTACTAAGAGCTGTCATAGCCCCTCCGCTGGTTGAAATAGCAGTCGCTAACAATGTCGCCACTAACAGACCAGGTAAAGGTGAGGGCAAGTTGGATCTTATAAACCTGAACAAAGCCATATCTCCGGGAGGATTCCCCCCGGCTACCGGATGTTGGCCAAAATAAGCAAATACACATAATCCCAAAAACCACAAAATTGACACTAATGGAATCATTATAAGAATAGAACCCAAAAACGAATTACGAGCCTTTTTGTAAGAATTTGTGCTCAATAATTGTTGAATTGTAACCTGATCTGCACTGTTGATAAACATATATTGCCCAATTGCACCAATTAATAACAACCAAAAGGTAATCCGCACGTGGGGATCAAAAGAGAAAAAATCTGAGTCCATTGCCGACAAATTAAATCCCCGCCCATTCTCGAATGCGTATTTGATAACACCGGTTGCTCCTCCCTCAATTTGACCGAGACAAATCAGAACTGTAGCAATAAGTCCAATAGAGAGTGCAAAAAACTTTAATACATTTACCCAAATTACAGCTTTGAGGCCACCCATTGCACAATATGCGATAGCTACAATTCCAATACACAAAATCACCACTGGAATATTCCACTCGGCAATACCTTTGAAAACCATGGCACATGAAAATAAAACCATCGCTAAATAGACAAGACGCTGTGAAAAGAAAACAACACTTATAATACCCCGGATTCGAGCATCAAACCTGTTTTCGAGATATGTATATGGTGTAAAAGTTTTGACGGTAAAGTAAAATCGCATGAAGAGACAAAAAAAAGCAATTCCAGTAAACGGTATGAAAAACTCTATAATAAAATATCGCAACCCATTAGTATATGCCTCACCAGGTACCATCACCACTGAAATGGTGCTCATAATCGACATAATGTAAGAAATACTTGTCAGCCACCACGGCATTTTGCCGTCACCTAACAAAAATGCATTTGTGTTTTTTCCATTTTTCGTAAAAAAAAGACCAACAAAAATGACAACAAAAATAAAAAAAGCCATACAAATGTAATCAAACATTCCCATAACTACTCCTTAGGTTAATGCAACCCTTCGCACATAAGAATGTCCTCACGGGGCAGGAGGGCTTCGTTAGTCTGGATTTCATAGTTGCCAACAATATCCCATTTTTAAAGGCCTCTTCAGGAAACCGACTAAAGTGGAACGCATAATGAAAGAGTAGCTGCAAACACTGCTTAATCAATGATATGAAGATATCCATTCATCTACTACCTTCCTAAAGAAAAAGCCTCAGCCGATACAGCACTGAGGCTTAGTTCGTAATTCTGGAAACCTGATATTTAGTTACTCACTAGCCAATTCTTCGCAAGAATTGAGTAATCTGTAAAATTCACGTTGCAGTCGAAATTCAGGTCGGCCGTATCGAATCCTTGTCCCTTGCATCGCTGGCTTACCGCGATTTTCGCAATTTTCAATCTGTTTTTCGGATCAGGATGCGACCAGAAGGATGCCAGTCTGTTATTGAAATCTGACTCGGTATATGTAACCAGCAAGTCGCCATCTGCATGCTTTGCGATACCTGTGTAGCCACAACCGGCGCCAGTATATATCGGATACGGCACGGACCAATTAGTTCCTGTTGCATCCGCAAATTTCAGATACACTCCCGGCCTGCCATAGCTTAAAGCAACCCTGCCGTCCTCCAGAACAATTAATCCGGGGTCAACACCTGGAACTCCGAGTGAAACAGGAATAGACCATGTGTTTCCCTGGTCCGAACTTATCGCATAAACTAATGGCACCGTCGAGCTATCTGTTACTGTATTACTCATGGTACCTGTACGGGCAACCAGCAGCAGATTACCATTGAGCAGCCTAACCATTGCAGACTCATTTGGCCCCTCATCGCCCATCCAAGCAAGGTAGTTTACTGCTGTGCTGCGATATGTCCAGGTCGATCCTAAATCACTTGATTGCATTATCACAACTTCGCGAGTAGTAAAACCGGTCTTGATGACATACATTGTCGCAAGAAGCGTGTTATCGTCAAGCAGAATAAGACCTCTGTGAAATACGGCTTGAGTCGTATCAAACGGAAGATTTGCTGTTGCAGTGTCTGTTTTAAGGAGCATTGAATCTCCCCAGCGTCTACCTAAAAGCGTTGTAAAGGTACGAGCGTCAACTCTGGCAGTGATAGTACCCAGTGAAATTGCTGGACCAATGCCAGGCAGTTCGGTGTTGATAAGCCAACTTAGGGGCGCACCATGCGGGTCCCAAGTCAAACCCCAATTGCCTGATATTAACTGAGCTGAAGTTTCATAACCGGGGTGTTTCCCAAACATGTATCCAAGCATCAATCTGCCATTCATGTCCTCAGATGTAGCCAAGCCGGGAAATTCGATGTCGGCACTGCCATCAGGCACATCATTCATTTCTACAACTGTTTTCCTGTAAATAATGGTTGGCATAGGGGTATTACCGTAAGTAAAACCAACACTTGCCAAATCTTGGTAACCTGCTCCAATACCATTAATAGCAGTTTCAACCAGCGAATTATTCGCATTCGGATCAAAACACTTTGTTGTATCGGAGTTACGTGTCACTATTACTTCGTTGACGCCATCACTATCGACATCAACTATTGTAGCAGATACAACATTACTGCCGAATGTTTTAACCAGGATGGGAATCGTGTCATTTCCGGCCGCTTCAAACCATTGCACGGAACCATCTGAAAGCACTGCCAACATATCAGCAGCACTGTCTCCATCGATATCGCCGAACCTGACCGCCTGAACATTGGTCGCCGGAATGGTTTTAAACCAGAAAGTACCATCTGATTTCAGCTCAGTCCAGTCAATACCCGTTGCTCTAGCAACAAACATCTCGGATTTTTTGTCCCCATCAAGGTCGTAAACTCCGACTGACAACACGCCCGAGGCTATGTTCTGGGCTGTCCCAATAGTGTTATTTCCGGTATTGACGAATTTCAAAAGATCGTTAGTTGCTGTTATTGCGTACAACTCCTTTGTACCGTCATTGTCGTAATCACCAACAGCCAAGCCGTTACGCAGAATAGCCAAAGATGAAATTCCCGTTCTGACAGCAGCAACAGAATCATCGCTGCCGTTGCTTTCATACCATGTCAGACCAAGCAAACTACCCATATTGCGACCAACAAAGAGATCCGGGAACTCGTCATTATCAAAATCTCCAATCACAACCGCCTGTCCCTCGCTGGTCAGATTCGCCTTAAATGCCACCGAGTTAGGATTGAGATCACTTTCAAAATAAGACACGTTGCCGTTGGTCTGGGAAATTGCAATAAGTTCGTTCTTCTGATCACCATCAAAATCAGCCAGCACCGTGCTTGTCGCAACCAGAACTAGAGCTAAAGTAGCGTATTTATTAATCATATATACTCCATAGAATTAGATTCCTATTAGAAATCAATTTAACCACTGATTACCGAAAACCTGTAAATCCTTGAAATTGACTGAACAATCACCATTCAGGTCAGCATTCAAGCCACATGGACGTGTGATTTGAAAATCCTTGGTAGTCTGACTTACTGCAATTGCCCGGCTCGGTTGTGTAAGCCCCGAACCTATCAACTCAATTAAAGCATTTGCATCGGAACGCCCCGTAAACCATCTTATATTGCCATCACTGGTAACTGCAACTACCTCGATTCTACCATCCCGATCTACATCTCCTGCAGTTACACTGACAAAACCGCCTATTGCCCGTCCACGATAAGCTGGGCTATCTATATATCCATCGTTATTGGAATCTCTGAATTCATACCAATACATTGTTCCAGTACCCCAAATCGGATCGTCTTTGATGAAAAAGAAATCTGTGTTACCGTTTTTGTCCAAGTCGCCCATTGCTATGGAGTTTATATTTTTAAGACTATCCCAAGCCCAGTAGTTGGCGGTGTAAACATTATCCGGCGTTGATTCTGCCCACACTAGTGCATGATCAGCTGCAATAAGAATGTCATTACCGTCCTGATGATCCACATCCCCAACGACAACGCATCTGACATTGCTATACGGCATTAGCTTCCGGTAAGTTACCGTATTATCGCCTGTGCTTTCAAACCAACTCAACTTTCTATTTGGGTCAGTGCAAAAAAGATCACCATAATTATCGTTATCAAAATTACCTATATTCAGGCTTATAGATTTCGTGCCAAACGGAGAAGCAACTACCGCAAATTGATTGTCAACTCCTGTTGCTTCATACCACGTTAATGGCTGATTACTATCGACCCTAGAAAATAGTAAGTCCGCTTTTCCGTCCATATCCAAGTCACCCGTCGCTATTGAACGGACATCACCGCTGGTCGTTCTTACATATTCGACCATACGATATTGATTTGAGACAGTTTCAAACCAGTCAAGGCTTCCATCAGGTCGTACGCTGAATACATCAGACGTGTCATCACCATCGTAATCAGCATACAAGGGCACTGCAGAAATCAAAATAAGTACCATGCACATTAGTACGGCCAATCGTTTTTTCATATTACGTCTCCCAATAAAATGGACTATCAGACCAAATCTGCTTTGCTATAATATGTTGCGGGAGCGATACTTTGCTCCCGCAACATTTTTTGACACATTAACAGCCGGTGCGTTTACGAAACGCCAGAAAACCCAATCCCAGCAGGCAAATAGTAGCAGGTTCAGGAACTTGGTTCCAAGCTATATAATCAACTTGGTATGTGCCAAGATAATTGGTACCTGTATCATCGCCAAGACGGAAACGGCTATAAAGGGTAGTTGGATTACCTGTAAAGTCTCTCCCTACAGATGAACTCAGCAAATAAGACCAATCCGTACCGTTATAGTAGTAAAGATCTGCAGTTGCAGTACTAGATTTATAGTTCAACTTGTAAGTCACAAAATCAGTTGCAGTGTCAAATGTCACTTTAGTACCCTGACCACCGGGTAAAGCGCCGGTTTCAACAATATAATTCGAAGCAAACATAAAACCACGGACTTTCCATTTGCCGGTTGTTTGGGATTGGTCGTCACCAACAAAAATCTGCATAGCCTCATAAGCAGGATTAGGCTGAGCTGTTATCTTGAGCCTGAACTCAATTGAACTGTAAACTCCTAATTTGGGATTATATACACCATTTTTACTCTCGACGTAAGTACCATTGGCGACCCAGGTAGACTTTGCTTCCCATGCCTTGTTACCTCCGCCAATATCCACAAGAGCTTCCTGCTGAATGCTAATTGTCTTTGCATCAAGCAAAGTTCCTCCATTGTAAAGATCCGGCAACTGGTCCGCATTGTAGACGGTATCGTATGGAACTATAGTTGCCATGACCTGGGTTGCAAACAATGCAACCAACGCTAACATAAAACTTCTCTTAAACATAGTCTCTCTCCTCAAAAAATTACTTCGGGTATTTTTGACCTCTTGAGCAACACACTCAAATATCAACTTAAAACCCTGATTCCGCCGTTTTATTTAATATCTAAGAAATGAGAATGCAAAAACCAGTTGAGTCAGATCATCAAGACTCATCGCAATAATTCTGTATAAGCATTTTTCTCTCCTCCGATAATATGGGTTTACAAAATACTACAGACTACTAGCCGGCCTCCCAGTTAAGCCGTCTTTACGCCAGATTATTTCCTTTTCGCTTTTTACACGTTCAACGTGACCGTCAAGAAATATACCATTAAAGGAACGGTTGTTTGGTGCGGTTTTTGTATCAGATGTGCGGTAAGGATTGGTGGTAAAAGTTTTTTCACCATGCCAGCGGCCAATTCGTGCAAATGTATCCGTTGTCCATTCATCTGAATTTATCCATACCCCACTGCATACCGTTCCGTTATCAGCGCTAAGATCTGTTGCAAGAACTGTACGTCCCGGAGATTTAATTTGTGTAATTTTCCATCCATCCACATCTCCGTTAGTTCCATATGTAATCCAATACCCGTGAGGTGAACCGTTTGCCTGCACCGTTTTTTTACCCTTGGTGACAGGACATGTAAGTTTCTTATTAGCATACTCACCCATCTCAAAATACGATGATGTGTCACTCATGGGCGATTTGTTGAAAAACAAAGGCAAAATCATTTGGCGATAGCTGAAATTCTGCGGCGCGTTGCTTTTACCGGTAATGCCCATTTCATCCACCCACTGCGAGAAATTACTCCGGCAGATAATTTGCCCGTTTAATGTATTCATCGGAGCTATGTAATCTTTGTAATTGGACATGTAGATCATGTATCCATTACTGAGATTTTTGAGGTTGGTTGAACAGACAATCGCCCGTCCCTGATCACGAACTTTATTTAATGCCGGCATTAGAATCGAAAGCAGAAGCGCAATGATCGAAATGACCACAAGCAATTCCACCAATGTAAATGCAGATTTTTCTCTTTTCATAAACTCCTCTTTTCAGCTTGTCTAAGCGATTTATTTAGTATCCTTCACTTTCAAGATACTCCAATATTTTTAAAGAACTCTTCACGGCTGCCCGCAAATGTATACTCATAAATTTTTTGGCATCTTCAGAATTGTGATTTTTAATGGCCTTACAAATTCGGCTATGAATCTCAAATACTTCTTTGGCATCAGTAAGCCAATGATCGATAGTGCGGTTCGGACCTAAAAATAAAAGAATTTGATCGCCATGTGTCACGTGCAGAACGCCATTCAAATGAGAATTTTTGCTAGCATCTATAATGCTGGTGTGAAATTCATGATCACTTTTGACCTTATCAGCTATGACAAGTTCGCCTGTATTTTCGAGCTTTTCTATAAAGACCCCCATTGACAAATAGGCACGTTCAATAGCCTTTATCTGCTTGTCATCGGCAAGTTCGGCTGCTTTACCGGCAGCATAAATTTCTATTATTTCGCGAATTTCAAAAAGTTCAATTACATCTTGCTTGGTGTATTTGCGAACCATAAAACCCTTATTGGTTTCACTGGTAACAAGCCCCTCGGCCCGCAGGCGAATCAATGATTCTCGAATAGGTACCCTGCTATATCCGAATTTTTCAGCCAGAGTCCGCTCCACAATTCTTTCACCGGGTCTCAACCTACCCGTAAGAATCATTTTACGCAGACCGGAATATATGTTTTCTTGAACTGTTTGTATTTCCATTAGGCTGTCCTCAATTTCTGTATTTGGTATACCATGTGTGTATACTAAATGCAAGTAAAATTTTCGTCTTTTCCGATTAATCTTAAATTTGTATTAGCTCACGCACTTATCGAACTCCGGCACATCGTCAGAACCGGATTTACAGTTCTCGTTTGGAATCAAATCAGTTTGTAAAATGCACGGATAACTCAACTCATCAGAATTACACGTTACGGTTACTTTTTTTGAATTTCGATTTCTTACATAACCAAAATTTAATTGTGTCTCCCTCAGTTTTCGCGATATTTGAACACTATCCCAACTTGAAGGCAAACAGGGATTGATTTCAAGCCCTTCCATCGTGGGCTTAATACCAAGAAATCCTTCCATAACTAACTGATAAAGCCATGCAGCGGCGCCGGTATTTATAATTCCGCTTGTAAGCCCTGGCGTGATGGAATGAGGACCGTGCCAGAAGTTCGGTATCCACAGCGGAATAGCGTTAGTAACATCAGTACAATCCTCGCCTCTGAGCGGCAAAACATGGTTAATGATTTTCAATGCCTCATCTGGCCTGCGTGCAACCACTTCTGCCACCGCAAGCATCATTGCCGCATGAATATAACAAGAACCATTTTCACCAGTCCCGGGCTGCTTAGCAGATTCCCTGCCAACGTTAGGCCGCCACTTCATAAATGGGGGGCTGTAGAGTATCGGCCCCATGCTGGTTTTGATATGCTTGTCTATGGATCCCAGCAAAATAGGCATCCTGTCATTGGGTACGACACCTGCTATAATGGCCCATGCCTGCATTAACAGGCTTATCCTAGCATCATCATCACTCGATACACCAAATCTTATGCCATCGTCCGTTATACCGCGAATATACCACTGGCCGTCCCATGCGTGCCTGTTGACCGCTTCCACCAATTCCGTTGATACATATTCAAATTCTTTTGCCTCAGCATCTCTGTCGAGTTTGCGAAGTAATGGAGCAAAATTTTTGATTGCGTGTACAAAAGCAACGCTTGTCCATGGCGATTCACCGATACCTCTTCTGCCTGCCTCTTCAAGAGGATCACTCCAATCACCATCAAGCAGCAGAACCATTCCGTGCTTGCCCCTCTGCTTGCATAACCAGCGAATACCATTAATCAAGCAGTCGATTACTGTTGAAGTGTGCCTCCCCTCAGCATACGCAACTTTTTCATAGAAAAATTCCAAATCGCCGGTCTCCGCAGCATACCGACCAGCCAAAAGTCCTGCCCAAGTGGCGATATCATTATGTCTTTGATATAGATAATACATACCTTTTGCGACTTCCGGTACCCTCGGCGATGAGCGTGGTAAAAACCCGTCATCTTTTGCAATTTGGCACACTTCTTTTAAATAGTACCTTGCCCAAGTGGGATCAAAGATCATCCAGCCCCATGCGTCTTGCAGATTATTACGCCAGTTATGAAGGAAACTGAATCTCGATGTAATTACCTGCCTGTGAAGTTGGACTTTGGTCCATTTATTCAGAAGTAAATTGAGCTTTTCGTCAGGTGTTTTGATGAAATCAACCGTCAGTTCATCAAACGCTTGTTGTGAACGCATTTGGCCGTGAATCGCCAAATCAGGTTTCCTAAATGACAATAATTGATTTTCGGCATCGTCAAAATTATCTGCAAGACCATAGATGAAATTGATTTTGTATTCCTGTTTAGGTCGCAGTTCCAGCTCATAGGATAGGGCCTGAATCATTTTTGTTGCATGGGCATCTACATTGGGCAGCACCCCCGTTTTGAATCCCTCCGCCTGCTCAATGGACACATCAGACCCAAGAAATGCGCCGTATGAACCGCAATAAGATTTGGGCTGTTTATCAGCCATATAGTATGACGCATACTTGTACTTCGCCGTACCGTAATGACAACGCTGTGCAAGCAAAGCACCGGCACTGGCATTGTATCTGGTTTTTTCCAACTGATGGTCATTGCCAATGCCGTCAAGCTCTGTAAAGTGACTACCAACCAATACAAATCTTCTAGTTCCGGTTGAATGATTACAAATAATCAGCCTAGCCAATTCTGCTGGTTGGTCAAGATCAGCAGATATCACCAGCGTGCTTTCAATTTGAGAGTGTTTTATATAAAACTCAGTTCTGCCGGGATAATGGCGACAGGCATATTCATCAGTAACGCCAAAGCCGGTTAGTGACCATGACTGCCCGGAATCTTTATCAACCAAACAGTAATTTCTGCCTCTGGAGACTAGATTTGCCTTTTCGCAAATGTAAAAAACAGGTCCCAGTCCACGCTGTGAAATTACTATTTGAAATTTGCCATCACGTCCATAAATGTAATTGTCCCAAGGCCGAGGTGTGTCGGGCCGGGTAATCGTGTAACAGTCGCTACTGCTGTCAACAAATCCCCACTTACTTCTGAATTGCATCAATGCCTTTCCGCCAGTTCTTCTGTACAAATTCCGAAACCGGATCCCAATATCCGGTCATATCCTCTTCCAGTCCGGCAACCTCATGCATGCTGCCTCCGTTCGCCCCCGATTCATCAATGGCTTTTATCATTTTTTCCAGCACATCCAAATCAGTTCGTTTCGCTGTTTGATAATTAAAAAGTTGTATCCAGAATAGAATCCGCTGGTTGCTTTTGGCGACAGATTTAAATTCTTTTGTCCCTCGTGCGATTGCTTCTGGAGGCACAAAGTTATGCCCTGCAATTATTGCATCTATATATCCATCTTTGACCCAGCTTTTCCACGGCAGAACGGCATTGCCATAAGGCCAGCCATACTTTTCATTTTCGGCTGTTTTGATTCCCAACCAGAGTTCCTTCCCAGACTTATGCACTATATGTGAAGCGTTCTTTAAAAATTTTGTAAACCCCTCTGCACGAATCTGGTGCCAAAGGTTGGCATCAAACGGCTCTTTTTGTATGTCTTTACCATATAGCCTCTTATATTCCTGAATTACCGGCATATTATAACCATAATCATCGCCTTTATCAGTATTTCGATAAAATGCGTGAGTCCTTGTGCATAGGTAAATCCCATCAAAGTCATAGGAACAAAGTTCCGCGATTTCGGCAAGTTTCTGTTTGCAAACCGCTGGTTCACTATAACAAAGGGTTCCGACCATGGCGTTCCCTGTTTTATCAAGCAATGCGCAATGCGGATTTTCGGTAATAAACCTACTTTCGCAATATTTCTCAAACCCATTCGCTTTGATCCCGCCCTCGTCACTGATGGTCATCCACGCAAATATTTTTATACCGTTTGCTTTGGCTTCTTTAACAGCAACATCAAGTGGATCAAAATCCTGCAATATCCTAGCCATTTCTAAATACTGGCCTTGCAATGAGTTGCAGTCCATATTACCGGGAAAAATGGTAGCTGTTTTAGATTGATAAGCAACCTGTCCCAGCACCGAAACTCGCCAGAGCACACCGTCAACCCCCATTTGTTTGCATTTCTGAAAGAACTGTTTTATTTCGGGCTTCCGGTAAGTGGTGTAGCCGAATTTCGACGCATAAATCACCTGATCGTAATAATCAACATTTATGAAATATTGCTGATCTGAATGCGATGCAAATACAACAGGCACTTGCCACAATAGAAATCCCAGAAACAAAATAATGCTCGAATATTTTATAAAACTTTTCATAGATGCGAGTATACCATACTTGTATACCAAATGCAATGTTTGCGGCATAAATATTGTAAAAATTCAGAGCAAATTTTTTCTGTGTTTTCAAAAAATGTTCTTGCATTTCTTAAAATCATAGGTATACCAGATAAGTATACCGTTTACGTATACTGCATCTTGCGAGTTGTAGTCAAAATAAATCTGCAAAAAAGCATCTAGCCTGCTACCTTGTTAAAATATAATCGAGTATCTAGCTGTAATTTTATCAGATTATTATCTGATTCGACTCTATATTAAGGAGAAGTATTATGACTAGAAAACAAATGTTTTATTGCATCATGGTATTGTTTTTTGCAGGGTTGGGCAGGGCAGATTTCGACGCGGATAATTTTGCGGATGTATTCACAATTGAAAGCGGCACAGTCAAATGGTATGAGCGAGTACTAAATTCTAATAGTGCCGCCTATCTTTCACAGATCTCAACAAACACCGCAGCAGTAGCTATAGGCAATCTTGATGGTGACCTATATACCGATGTGATCATTGGAAAAACTGGAACCAACAATAGTTCCTGTTGGTATGAAGCCAACGAGACAGACAATACGCTTACTTTGGTAAGTTCCAGTCTTATCGGCTGGGTCATCCCAAACGGCGCTGCAATCGGAGATTACGATAATGATGGGGCAAGGGAAATATTCCTTGTTGGGACCAATGGAAATGTAACCCGTTACGAATGCACGGGTAATGACGCAGTCTCGAGTCTTGGAACTCTGACAGGAAGCGCTACCGCTGTTGCCACCGGCAATCTTGATGGCGATAGTTATGATGATCTCCTTATAGGCAAAAGTGGTGGTATTAACTGGTATGAAAATAACGCATGGAAACGCCAGTTCGGTACAGATTGCAGTCCAAAAACGCTTTTGCTTACCAACATTGACGGTGATCCTAATGGCGATTTGCTTCTGATTACATCTGGTAATGTGGCCAAATGGCTTGAGGGCAGCACAAATGATGTAAACCCTGTCAGTGTGCAAACCTTTGACAGCAGTTGTAATTCGATAGGTGCTGCGGATGTTGATAATGACGGAATCTGCGAAGTCATGCTCACACACAGCGTTTCGGCAGTGACATGGTGGGAAGCATACCAGGACGACTATGCTCCAAGTGGTTATCTTGCTCTTGCCAGAAATACAATCCATACACTCGAAGGTATTCAATTGTCAACAGCCGCTACAGAAATCAAGGGCGGCAAAATTGATTCCGACGGCCTTACGGATATTGTAGTTATTGAGAACGGCAACGCTAAATGGTTTGAATCCGACCGTCCGGATAACCGTCTTACCAAAGTGAAGACTTTTGGCACAAATGTTCAGGCAGTGGCTTGCGGAAATTTTGATAATGATTACTACACAGATCTCATCGTTGCTTGTACCGGCACGAGCAAATATACACAATGGTATGAGCATGATGTAAACGATGACAGTTATAAATTAATCAAAAACGATTTGATTACCTGGACAAAAACAAACGGCATCGGAATTTGCGACTATGATGCTGATGGGAATCCGGACCTGTTCATCGTAGGAAGTAACGGTAATGCCAATAGGTATGAAGCCACAGGTGATAATGCTTATACCTCGATTGGAACTTTGACATCAGGAGCAATAAGCTGCACTGGAGGTGATCTTGACGGAGACAGCTATGATGACCTTCTCATAACCAAAAGCGGCGGAATTTACTGGTGGGAAAGTAGCACCGCCCGAACGACATTCGGCGATACGAGTGCTCTCGGCCTGGCACTGGGTAACATAGATGGCGATACATATCCGGACCTGCTGGTCGTAACATCAGGCAACGCGGTAAAGTGGTATGAAGCAAACGGTAATAACGCCACACCGGTTTATCGAGCAACTATCAGTGGTGCATCTAGTATTACCTCTGCCGCAATTTTTGATATCGATGATGACGGCACCAACGAAGTAGTACTCACAAAAAGTAGCGGCGCGACCTTATGGTATGAAAGTCCCGGAAATGACCGAATCCTTGCAACTACAGGCGGTTCGGCAGGCAGTTCTGCAACAGGAATTGCTGGCGGATTCTTTGACAAGGATATCAAATCCGATGCATTCGTTGTGAACAGTAGCGGCTCTGTTGACTGGTACGAATTTATAGATGACAACAGGCTCGCCTATGTCAAAGACGTTACCACAATCGCCACCTCTGTCGCCGCCGGCAATTTTGATAATGACAACAAATATGATCTTATCGTCGGTAAAACTTCAGCAACATCATGGTATGAGGCAGATAACACAAACGGCGGAAGTACTCTGATTTCCAGTACAATGGCGGGCGTAAGCAGCGCAAATAAGATTGCAATTGGCAAAATAGACAAAGATGCTTATGGCGATGTGCTATTGATAGACAGTTCCGGTAACGTCCACTGGTATGAGGCCACAGGCAACGGTACATATACCGAGCGGTCGTCGGCTGTTACAACCGGAGCTCAGGCGGTCACAATCGGCGATTTTGACAGGGATAGCCTTACTGATGTGTTCATTGCAAAATCTTCAACTCTCAGTCGTTATGAGGCCACCGGCTCAGATAATACGTTAGCTCTTGTTAGAAGCTATGATTCCATTGCAAATGCTAAGGCATTGGCTTTGGGTAATCTGCGATATGAAGCAGAGATTTACGGGGCAGACGATTTGCTTGTTGTAGATGTAAATGATGCCGCAAAATGGTATGAGACCCCCGATTTCAACAATCTTGATTATAAATCGACGCTTGAAACCGGTGCAAGTTCGGTTTTAACAGCAGATATAGATGCAGATGGTAAAGTTGAAATAATGGTGACACATGCCAGTTCTGCACCCAATTGGTATGAATACGATCCTCAGCAGGTTTCAGTCATATCTAGGGCAGGATCCGGGATATCGGCAGGATGTTCTACCCTGGCAGCACTTGGCTTCACCTGTGAAAATATGACGCTGCCTGCGAAAATTTCAGATAGTATCTGCTATCCTAGTTACGATGATGTTTATTTTCCAGCAATGGGTGTAAAAGAAACGTACGGCTGGGATAGAATTCGTGCAGTAAACAGCTTTGGATCACATCCAACAGATGAATGGCCGCTCGCTTTCCAATCTTTGAATTATGGTTCTAGTTGGAGCGGAGCCAGCAGCTTTAGTATAGGTCCACTCAACTGGCTTAACCTTCCCGAAGAGAGCAACGCAATTGCCTTAGGATTCAGTGCGACACTGGTTAATGCTAGGCTTTTCACTGGTACTGTTGGGTTTGTAGATCGAAATGGCACCACTTCTACACAAACCTGTAACATTACATTTACCAGTGATGTTGCAGAAGCATACTTCCATAGAGGCGTTATAATGCTCGATAATGGGAATCTTCTTGCGAATATGTACATTAAATGGTCGGGCCAGAACTATTTCACTTCTGTTGTCGTGGAATCTTCGGACAGGGGTCTTAACTGGACATATAAATCCACTCTGGCATCACGCCCAGGCGGTGTAACTAATGAGGGCCCGTCAGAATCCTGTCTTGTAAAACTTTCAAATGGAAATGTACTTGGGGCTGCCCGAATGGGCGAGCCAATGGTGGATAGTTTTGCTAATTGTGAGTTGGTTATCAAAATCAGCACGGACGGAGGTGCCACATGGGCTACTTTAACATCAATGGGGGTATCATCAGTTGATCCTTTTCTGCTGCAGATCGATAATGGTCAAATAGTGCTTAGCTATGGCCGGCCTGGAGCACATTTAAAGCTTTCCGATGCAAACGGCCAGAACTGGTCAGAACCATTCGCAGATTTTTTTGGTCCGGGCTGCGGTTACACCAGCATGGTCAAAAATGCCATAGGCGATATTCTGTTCTTCTACACCGAATCTAATTTTCAGGTCAATAATCTCCAGACATACGGAAAGCATGTCAATCACCAGAGAATGACAAGAGTCGCCATGCCTTTACCTGCTACACCGCTCGTATCATACGGTACCAGTCCTCGGACTGGGGGTACTAATGTTCCTAGAAATTACATTTTTCAATGGGTACCAGGTAAGAATACGGATTCAAGCGATGTTTATTTTGGCACGAATTTCAATAATGTTAAAAATGCCACGACTGCTTCTGCCGAATATAAAGGTAACGTATACGGCGGGGCTTATACTCCGGCTACATTAGCTGCTAACACAACATATTATTGGCGTATAGATGGCAGAAACAGTTCAGGAGTAACAACAGGATATGTACGATCATTTACAACCGGCAGCTAGTTTCAGCGTCACTTTGAATTTAAGAACGAGGCCGGTGTTAAAACCGGTCTCGTTCTTAAAGTATATTTTCGCTCTTCATGTAATTGGGGTGTGGGTTTCTAAAAAAACACATCTTTATGATAGGTAGAACAATTTAAAACTTGGCAAGGACTTGAACCTACAATCATCCCGACCACGCCTGTTGTTATTCTAAAGCATCATAATCTGACCGCCATAATATTTTACTATGACACCACCGTCCCAGTCGGCAGAACAATAGACCCGCCATAACTTTTCAGTTTAAAAATTATCAGAGCTGATATTTCTTGCCCGTCATTACTATTATACGATCCATCCCAATTGTTGAGCTTTGGCTGCATGGGCGCAGCGTACACACGCAAAAGGCATATAGGAAAGATATTCGCAACTTCCGCTTACAAGTATCCAAGCCATTTGCCACTGTCACTCTTGGCGATCTGCAATCGTATGCTGATCAGCTTGCAAGCAATGAACTCAAAGCGATATCGTGCCATAGAATATTATCGTCAATTAAGAGCCTTTTTACTTTTGCCCATAAACTTGGTTATTTGAGATTCGATGTGGGAAGACCGTTAAAGTTACCCAAATACAAGGATGAACTGGCAACACGTATTTTGACTGAGGAAGAAGTTCGTAAAATCATAGAAATGGAGCGCCAGCCCAGAAATCATTTAATGCTTAGAATGCTATATCTTGAAGCTTTAAGAGTTAGCGAACTTTGCAGGCTTAAATGGGGCGATTTACAGGAGCGTGAAAATAACTCTGGCCAACTCACTGTACTCTGCAAGGGATCAAAGACAAATACGATTATTATCCCGCAATCATTGTGGACTGATCTTGTTACATTTAGAAATACGGCTGTTGATATTGCGCCAGTATTTCGCAGTCGCAAAGGCGGGCATCTTTCGCCTGTGCAAGTTTGGAACATTGTAAGAAAAGCAGCAAAAAGAGCAGGCATAAACAAACCTGTTAGCCCACATTTTTTTCGCCACGCAAATTGCTCACATTCGATTTCGAGGGGTTGCAACCTTGCGGTCGTATCAAAAACTCTTAATCATGCATCGTTAATTACTACACAAAAATATATTCATATTAAACCCAACGAATCAAGTTCGCTTTATCTCGAAGATGTTTGACTGCGCCATGAGCTTTGCTTTGATTCACTCAAATTCACAAGCAAATCAATAAGCAGCATCTAGAAACATCTCCCAAATTTTGTATTTGACATCTATGGTTAGATAACCATATACTCAAAACATTGAAACTTTAACCGCAAAACAGCAGACAATACTTGATTTTATTGAGCGAAAACTTGCCAATAACGTCTTTCCAAGTCAAAAAGAGATTGCCGAACATTTTGGTCTTGCTCAGAATGCAATATATCAGATTATAACGTATCTTAAAAAAAAAGGTTATCTTGAAGACAACAGCGTCCATAGAGGCTTAAGACTATCAGAAGAATATATCGCTTCTAAACAGCAGCCCAAGGGATTTCCAGTTGTTGGTCGAGTTGCAGCTGGAGAGCCTATTCTTGCCGATCAGAACATCACTGATTATATGGATATTAACAGCATCATAAAAAAACAAAGCAAAGATGCTTTTCTGCTGCAAGTTGTTGGCGACAGTATGGTAGATGCTGGCATAATGAATAACGATTATGTCATCGTAAAACCTCAGAGCACTATCGAAAGCGGCCAGATCGGCGTAGCTCTTCTTGACGATGAGGCGACAGTAAAACGGATATTCATCAAAGCCGACCAACTGGTACTCAAGCCTGCCAACCCCAAATACAAGCCCAAGACCTTCAAGAGAGGCGATAAGGCTGTGCGTATCATCGGAAAAGTAATAGGCTGCTTCAGGAATATTTGACTATGACTTGTCCCATTTACATAGGTATTGCTGGTTGGTCATATCCTGACTGGAAAGGGATCGTCTATACTAAAAGCGGAATTGATCAGCTTGAGTATGTTGCTCGATTTGTCGATTGTATTGAAATCAATAATACTTTTTATCATCCGCCTGAACCAAAAAACTGTAAATCATGGTTATCAAGAGTTGCGGGATTACCTGATTTCTTTTTTACCGCTAAACTGCACAAGGATTTTACTCATGAGGGCAGGATCGACCCTGTAATGGTAAAACAATTCCACGAAGGTTTTGAGCTTATACTTGAGGCTGGCAAGCTCAGAGAACTACTGATACAATTTAAATTCGATTTTGAGGATACAACGTTTAACAGAACATATCTTCAACAACTTATCAAACATTTCAGCAAGGCATTCAATATTGCTTTGGAGGTACGGCATAAAAGCTGGCAAAAGGATGATGCACTGAATTTCCTTACCGATTTGGGAGTATCGGTCTGCAATCTCGATTATCCTCATTCATCGACTTCTTTTGATATGCCGCTGTGCACAGTTGGCAAGCACGGCTATCTCAGGCTTCATGGCAGAAATGCTGCCAAATGGTTTGCCAAAGATGCAGGAAGTGATGAGGTCTATAATTACTTTTATTCCCAGCAGGAATTAACCGAGATAAAGAAGCGAATTGAACAGCTTGCAGATGCTTTTCAAAGTCTTACCGTTATTGCAAATAATCATTTTAAAGGACAGGAACTGGCCAACTCACTTGAACTCAAATCAATGATCACTGGCTTGCCTCAGTCTGTCCCTGAAGGTCTCTTAAAGGAATACCCACAACTGGCACGGATTGCCCGAAAAACTAACCTGTTTTAGAAGTATGACAATAGGTGAATTATGAGGGCTGCTGCACTTTCATGCAGAAGTTATTTTAGTTTATTGAGGGGAGCAGTATCTCCTGAGCGATTGGCACAGGCGGCGTTAGAGCTTGGTTATGGAGCGATTGCTCTGGCGGACACCAATTCTCTTTACGGAATCGTTGAATTCTATAAAGCTACCAAGCAGACAGGCATAAAGCCAATCATCGGGGCCGAGATACTCACCGACTCTCAAAGAGCTATACTGCTCATAGAGAATGAACAAGGTTATAGTAATTTATGCAGAATCATATCGGCCCGTAATCTTGACCAGCAGTTCTGTTTGATAAAAGAACTTGCTCAAGGTAGCAATGGTCTTATTTGTATCTGCTCTTTGCCGCAACTGGCTCTCCAACTAAAAAGCATACTCGCCAAATCCAATGTGTTCTTTGGCTGTAAAGATATCGAAGATGCCAAAGCAGCAAGACAATACAAAATAGAGCCTGTTGCCAACGACATTTATAATGTCCTTGATAAAGATGACACTATTCGAGCAAATATCCTGAATCGCATACGTCACATGAGCGTTGGGGGGGCAGGTTGTGAGGACAACTGTGGGCTTAATTCACTTGTGCCCGAGACACAGGTTAGGGCATTATTTTCAGATTATCCCAAAGCTGTTTTCAACTCAGAGCAGATTGCCATGCGTTGTGAATTTGAACTATTTACAGGCAAATATTATCTACCGAAAGTTGAACTTGGCATTGAGAAGAACTCTGATACAAGACTGGCCAAGCTCTGCCACAGACTTCTTGCTTCAAAATATACTCCTGTCAGTCATCAAATAATAAAAAGGCTTGAGAATGAGCTTGTAGTTATAAAGGGCAATAAATTCAGTGATTACTTTCTGGTCGTAAATGAGATTGTTTCTTTTGCGAAAAGTAGGAATATCCCTGTTGAAATAAGAGGTTCTGCCGCTGGCTCGCTTGTTGCCCATGTACTTGGCTTTACTCGTGTTTGTCCTGTTGCAAATGATTTATACTTTGAGAGATTTATGAATCCTGGCAGAAAAGACTGCCCTGATATTGATATAGGCCTTTGCTGGCGTGGAAGAGATGATGTAATCAAATTCTGTTATGATCACTGGGGATATGATCATGTTGCTATGATTTCAACGATGAATACTTATCGCTATAAAGGGGCAATCAGAGATGTCGGTCGGTATTTATCATTACAGCCAAATCAGATTGATGAATTTGTTGAGAGCAGACGGACAAGAAATGATTCCGCAGTATATGAACTCGCCAAAAAGATAACAGGAGTTCCACGGCATGTTGGTATCCATTGCGGAGGTATTGTAATTACACCACGACCTGTCAGCGAACTTGCTCCGCTGCAATACACAAATAAAGGCATAATAGTCACGCAATATGAAAAGGATGCTGCTGAGGCACTTGGTCTGATTAAAATTGATCTCTTGGGCAATAGAGCATTATCGACAGTAAATGAAGCGGTGATTCTCGTAAATACACGGCAGTCTCTTGATATCGATGCAATCAGTCATACCGACAAGAAGACAGGCAAACTGCTCACCGATGGGAGAACCATGGGTGTATTCCAATGCGAGTCACCTGGCATGAGTCAACTATGCAGAGGGCTTAAGGTCAAAAGCCAAAAGGATATCATGATTGCTCTTTCACTGATTAGACCTGGACCCGCTTCAGGTGGTATGAAGAAAGAATTTATAGAACGTCATGTAAATGGCAAACCATTCAAATACCTCCATCCTAAACTTGAGAAGATGCTCAAAGATACTTACGGATTATTATTATACCAAGAAGACGTAATGAAGATTGCCGTTGAGGTCGCTGGCTATACTTTAGCAGAAGCAAATCAGTTCAGAACGGATGTATCCAAGAAAGTATCTTCTGTCAGAGTTCAGAAGCAATATAATGATTTTGTTTATCACAAAGCAAATGAGGCTGGTATCGACCGTGATACCGCCCAAACCATTTGGGAACAGGTTTTAAAATTTGCAGCCTACTCATATTGCAAGGCTCACGCCACTGTTTATGCAAATATAGCCTGGCAGACAGCATATTTGAAAGCTCATTATCCACAGGAGTTTTATACCTCTCTCTTTAACAATCATCACGGTATGTATCCGTTAAGAATATATGTTTGGGATGCGATACGCTCAGGAGTAAAAGTATTGCCGCCTCATGTAAATTATAGTCACATCGAATGGACAAAGGAAGGCAAGGCAATCAGGGCAGGACTTGGCATTGTGAGGGAACTGAGCATCAAAACCATCAATAGCATTATTGAGCAGCGAAACAAAAAGTCCTTTGCTGATATTGACGATTTACGGTCAAGGGTAAAATTCACCAAACCTGAATTGCAGAACTTAATTCATCTCGGCTCTTGTGATGGAATTGGCTTGAGTCGTCCGATGATGCTTTTAAAACTCAATACTGCTCCTGCGAATGCTGGGCAGTTACTGCTTTTTGATCTTTATAGACAGCCTAAAGAGAAACTCTTGGATTACGACAGGATTGCGAAACTGAAAGCTGAGGTGGATATGACTGGCATACCGTTCAGCGTCCATCCAGCCGTTTATCTCGATACTGAGCATGTTCTTGCCACTGAACTGTATAAGCATGTTGAGCGAGAAGTGACTGTCGCTGGTTTTATTGCAACTGCTAGGACTGCTCGAACTGAGGATGGAAGGACTATGGCGTTTGCGACTATAGAGGATGCATCGGGACTGGCGGAGGTCAGTTTCTTTCCTGATAGAATAGATGACTATTATCAAATCTGTTCTGCATCAGGTGCGGTCTGGGCAAGAGGAATAGTGAATGATCATCTGTCTTCAATTACCATTGATTGTCGGAATTGCGGTAAGATAAAAATACCAGCTTGATTTAAAACTTCATTCTTTTAAGAAACTATTACTGCTAGAATTAATGTTGCAACTCCAACTGATTCGCTCGGATAAACCGCAAAGCTTCTTTTACATGCTTTTCAGTAATCATCTCTTCAGATTCAGCACGACTTATGCGGTAAGCCAATTCAACAGTTTTTAAGGCCAGGGATATGTCATTGAGTTTTGCGAGCATCGCAATTATGTTTTCATCCATATTCCAGTTGACGAGTTTCATACGCTGCTTCAATATAGCAAATATCTGCTCTGGTGAGTATGGTTTACATTTTATTATGATTGAGAATGAATCAACTACATGTGACAATAGGCGTTGAGGTTCGTCCACGGATACAACAAGCATATTTTGAAATGGATAGACCACGTCAGCACCCTTGCCAATTTCATGTATGGAAAGTTCCCTTGCCGTTGTGATTCTATAAACGATATCCTCTAAGTGAAGAGCTAATCCATCGGCACACCTGATATGGATAACTGTGGATGGGGCTAAGGAGAATATCACAGCCTTGAAAAAACTGTTATTTGACCAGCCCAAAAAAAAGGGAAAGGATACAATAACTACGCAGAAGTACTACTTGCATAGTAGCGATGCCAACGAGAAAAAAGCTGTTGAGGCGTTGGAACAGCTGGTTGTCACAAAATCAGCTTGAGTATGGGTTAGTTTTCGTAAGGTATTCCAGATTATCAAAAGGAGGCACCAAAAGCCTCAATGGGTGGGGTTGGCTCAAAGATTAAGTTCGTATCAAAATAAGAAAGGCTGCTTTGAGGGCTGCCTCTGAATAATTTGATTAAATTAATAATCGGGTTAGTTCATTTTTCTGCTCAAGATTAATCCCCCCATGCCGAGTAGGATTAGAGAACAAGGTTCTGGGATACTGTAGATAAAACCATTCAAATGACCACTTGGGTCAACATAATTCCCTACAACGTTATTGCCAACAATGCCATAAGCAGTTGTTTGAGATGCACCTGGTACTGCAAGTAGCGTCCATTTTTGAGTTGCCAAATTATAAATATAGCCGTTACAAGCCGTATTGGCATAGCAGCCAACAATGTTATTGCCACTTATCCCATAAACAGACTGAGTTTGCGGCATACAGCTCCAAGTCTGGGTTGTTAAATCATAAAGATAACCTCTGCCAGCTGTACGTATCCCGCAACAAACAGTGTAATAAAGCTAATCAAACTTAATCGCTTCATCTTCTCTCCTCTCCAAAAATTAAAATTATATGAAAATGAGAAAACCCCGAGTACGCAGGCATGTTTTCTCTCCTCCAAAACCAGCTAAAATATACCCATTATAGACTTCTATGTCAATATCTGATTAAAAATAATCTAGTTAGCACATTAGCCAAAACATTTATGTGTTCAGATATAAAGGTCAAAGTGTCAGCCCTAAGCATGAAAACGGAGGCGATATTCATTCCAGCCTAAATTCATTCATGGTTTGAACGAATTAGTTTTCCGTTGGCCCCTTACGATTACCTGTTAAAATAAGATCTAGGTTTAGCCTTTATTGATTTTCGGCTTTTTTGAGCCATGAATCAGATCTGCCAGCGTCACACCTTTCAGCACCTTGTTTCCTTCAGCAAGTGCCTTATTGCAGACTCGCTCTATGTTAACCCCAAACCGTTCATGTTTGGTCTGTTCTGCGATATTGTGTTGAGGTATGTATGGACCATCGATAGCTTCAAAAATTTCAAGTAATGTGATCTGGTCAGGTTTTTTGCCCATTATAAAACCACCACGGGGTCCACGCCTGCTTTCCAGAATGCCCACCTTGGCCAATGAATTAAGCGTTTTGTAAAGATATTCAGCTGGAATGCCGTATTCTTCTGCAATTACATCAGATACTATGTGACCATCTTCGGCATGCGATGCAATATAGCCTACAGCCATTAGACCGTATTCGGAATTAGTACTCAGTCTCATGTCAAATCCTTATAGCCTAGTATTTTACAGGAGTTTAACTGAAAGCTGCTAAATTTCAATCTTTTTCGCAAAGAGGATGAGTCATAAGGTATCCAGTGAAGCAAAGAATAGTTGTGAGATGTTCTACCAGCTGTCACCAGACTGCGTATGCGCCTCACCAGAGGGCGAACTCCAATAAATGAAAAGATGCCTTATCATTTTGCTCTTAACAAACAAAAAGGCGGGTTACAAACCGCCTTTTTGAATCATCGAATCAAATGCGTTGACTCACCTGCTTGCTTCGTCTGTTCAATAGTATCCCTCCAATCGCAAGCAGAGAAAGTGTTGCAGGTTCAGGAATTAAGGTCACTGTTCCAGTTGTGTAAAGCTCGCTTAAATCCCACTGTGTGCCTGTCGCATAGATAATACTGTTAAATACATCACCTTGCTGTAATCGTCCGTTCCAGTTAAACAGTTTAAAGCTTGTCCCGACAAGGCTTGAGTAGCTTATACTATCAGCAAAAGTAAGTTCAAGAGTTCCGCCAAGATCAACGCTGATGCCGCTCATCATTTTGACAGCAGATGCCCACTTGTCGTCCAGAATAAACCGCACCGTTCCACCCTCATTTACTTTCATGGATGTATAAACTGAAACTGCTATCGGGAATGTTATGGGGGCACCAGAAAAGGGCGGTACGCTAACATTTCTTATATTCAGAACATCACCGTCAATCAAATTTAATCCGCTGACCTTGCCATTTGCCTCAATTGTATTTCTTGCAATTGCACCAGAATTAACCCCACCCCAATACATGGAGCCTCTTAAATCTGAAAGGCTGAAATCCGTTCCAACCAGAATAGCCTTGTTAAAATCCGTCTTTGTCAAATTTTGACCAGAGAAATTCCAGCCACTCAAATCATTATTGCTAAACTTAATTCCTGACAGGTCTTTATCTTTGTAGCTTTTGGTAGAATACATTTGACTGCTAGTAAAACCCGTATTTTTACTAAAGCTTGCACCTTTAATCTCTGCATCCGAAAAAGTTGTTCCAGTAAGATTTGCATTATCAAAAGAAGCGTTTGTCAAATTTTGACCCGCAAAATTCCAGTTGGTCAGATTATTATAACCAAGGTTAATACCTGATATGTCTTTGTCTTTATAGCTCTTAGTAGAATGTAATTGACTGCTTGTAAAGCTCGTATTGTTACTGAAGTTTGCTCCTCTTATTTCCACATCAGTGAGATTGGTTCCAGTAAGATTAGCATTATTAAAATTTGCATTCGTCAAATTCTGTCCCGCAAGGTTCCAATTAGTCAAATCACTATAAACAAGGCTGATTCCTGATATGTCTTTATCCTTATAGCTCTTTGTGGAATATAATTGATCGCTCGTAATACCAGTTCCATGGCGAACGATATTGCCAGCGCCATAATTATCATAAGTTATATCGAACTTTGCCCCTTTAATCTCAGAATCAGTAAAGCTTGTGCTTGTAAAGGTGCAAGACGAAAAATCAGCATCTGTCAAGTTCTGATTCGCAAGGTTCCAGCCACTTGCGTCAGTGTGTACTATCCTGACCCGTGACAGGTCTTTGTTTTTATAGTTTTTAGTAGAATACAATTGACTGCTACTTATTCCAGATAAGTAGGTTCTAGTAATATCGGCGTCTGAAAAAATAGCCCCAGTGATTTCGCCTAAGTAAGCATTTCTTAGATTCTGACCCGCAAAGTTCCAGCCGTTCAAATTTGTGAAAAGGATTATTCCAGACAAGTCATTGTCCTTATAGCTCTTTGTTGAATACAACTGGGTCGATGTAAGTCCACCAGAAGCATAATTTTCAAAACGTGCACCGTTAATTACTGCATCACTGAAATCTGTGCCAATTAGAGTTGACTGGTCAAAATAAGCATTTGTCAAATTCTGATTTGCAAAATTCCAGCCTGTTAAATCATAACATTCAAGTTTGACCCCAGATAGGTCTCTGTTCTTGTAACTTTTTGTAGAATACAATTGGTTACTGCTAATGCCCGTGCCAGAAATACCGCTCTGAAGACTAAAATTAGCCCCCTTAATTTCTGCATCCGTGAAGTCTGCTCCAATGAAAGAAGAGTTGGTGGCAAAAAAATTTGTCAGATTCGAATTTTTAAAGTGTGCATAATCGAACCAACTCCAATAACCACTTGCACTGGGCATATCTTTATTTGCAAGGTCAGCATACATCAGGTTCTTGCTTGAGGTATTCCAGTTTGAAAGAAATACCGAACATTGTGGTATGATGTCTTCTGTGCCTGCAATTACATCACCCGTCTGCCAATTTCTAATTTCTGCACACAAGGTTTCTGCAAAACAAAACAGGCAAATCAACCCAAATACAAATGTCCGCACTGAAATTTCTCCTAAGGTATTGATGATATACTATAGCAGAAAATTGTCATTTTAAGAAGAAAAATGTGCTAACTTATACTTGTTTTCACAATGCATTTCATGGCAGATTATATTCAGAACTGAATATCTTGGCAAATGCCTATACGCTTCCACCAGCAGGCGAACGCCATCATGAGTGTCTACCTCTCAGCTGCATTAACCTTTTGGCATGTTTGGCATTCAGATCCAGCATAATCATAGCTCACTTTTGCTCTGAACTAAGCTTAATGTTTGTGATCACAGATCACTAGGACCTCCTGCCTCATTTACCCTCATTTTTAATATAAAAATGTGTTTTGAAAACAAATCCCAGACAAGAATGGCACACAGTTGGCACTCAGTTCAGGATTGGCAAGTACGCCCGTTTGCCGCCAGAGGGCAAAATCGGCTCATTTTTGAGAGCTTGATCAGAGGAGAAGCAGTTGTAAGTAGTTGATTAGAATGAGGTTAGAAAAATGGGCGATTAGGGACTCGAACCCCAGACCCCCTGCGTGTAAAGTCTCCACTCCATTCATAACAGCTGTATTTACAGGCACTTACAAGCGGTTTTTGGGGCGAAAAAACAAGATTGGCACAAAAGTGGCACTGGCTACAGACAAGAATGGCACTCAGTTCAGGATTGACAAGTACGCCCGTTTACCGCCAGGAAATTCACGAGAATGAACTATCATATTTTTTGACAATTGGGTAAATCGCCCTGCCCTAGAACTATGTAAAAACTCATCTTATCCATCAGGCCGCCCTCCTATAGAACTCCAAAAGTCCCCCAAGCCGCTCATGGCATTCTATTTTGCCGCTCCCTTGCTGGGGTGGTGCTATGATTTTATTGTCCAGAGATTGATGCGCACGTTCTTGGTGGTAATGTTCTATATAATTTTCTATACAATACCGCAAATGCTTTTCACCAAATATAAGCATTCTATTCATTCGACGTTTATGGTCTTGCGCTTCAGTGCAGATTCATAGCAAGCCGTCAGCACCTTTTGGCTCTGCAGGCCAATGGCACTATTTGCTGCTTTGCGTTTTTCTAGGATCGCGGCACTGAATTCCTCGACCTCAGCCTTATAGGTATTGACAGGCTTTGGCGCCATCACAAGTGCTTCACCGCTTGCCCTTGCCTGCTGGGCATCATAGCCGCTCGTCTCGCCTTCAAGATACGCAACCATTTCACCAGCAGCGCCCTGCCCTATGGTACCCTTTGCCAGGATACTGCCGTTTGAACCATACAACTCAAGGATATTTTTGCTGCTGTTATCAGGGATGCAGAAGAATGTATCAACAATACCTATCGCACCGTTCTTAAATTCGAGCATCGCAACTGCACTGTCTTCTGATTTATATTTATGAACACTGTTGCGAGTTATGCATGAAACGCTTTTTACAGGTCCGAAGAACATTTCAAGCAAATCAATGCAATGGCCGCCCATATCCATCAGTGAACCACCGCCGCCCTGCTTGGGGTCCTGTCGCCATGCGCCTTTAATCGGCGGATACCAGCACGAAAGCTGTGCACGCCCGTAAACAGGTTTGCCAAGCTTGCCATCCTGGATCAACTTCAATACCGCCTGATGCTGTGATTGAAATCGCATCATAAAAGCCGTACCAAGTTGTACCCTGGCTTTTTTGCATACCTCGATCATCTTCTGAGTTTCTTTAACAGTCATGCCAAGCGGCTTTTCACACAGAACATGCTTCTTTGCCTTGGCACAGGCCATAACCTGTTCACAGTGAAGGATTGCAGGCGTAGCAATATATACCACCTGAATATCAGATGCGAGCAACTCATCAATACTGCCTGCTGCGGATGCGTCAAACTGCTTAGCCACTTCCTCATTTGCTTT
>MHYA01000146.1:37746-81534 GCA_001825675.1 Planctomycetes bacterium GWF2_42_9
CCGATACTAGCTCCGCATTACCCGCCGCAACAATACCTTCCGGAATCGTCCTGCGCCTTGCTATTCCACCCGAACCTAAAACGCCCCATCTGATCTTTTCCATAGTTATGAACCTTATTATTGGAAGTCTCATTTTATAGTATAATATGGCTGCCTTGATATTCAAAGGCAGCCATAACAATAAAGTGTTTATTTTGCATACGCCAAAACGATTTTCTTAAGAGCATTACCAATCTGCCTGCAATCGTCTTCTGTAAACGTCGGAAATGCAAAGCAGGTAAATGTGTGGTCCTGATGCCACACAGCATTTGGAACATGCACCTTGCTGTAATCTACGCTTGCCTGATCAGCATATTCCTTTGACTTGAACGGAAAACCACTCTTACCAAATGAATTAAAATCCTTAAAAGCACGTTCGGTATGACACTGAGGCCAGAACACTTTCCAGCACGGAGCACCTTCAGCAACAGCAGCCTTGACAAACTCGTGGATATCGCACTTCATGTTTTCAATATCCAGCGAAAAAGCCATCACGAACCATCCATTCTGACGTTCTGGCGTATCAATCGGTGCGTATTTGACCTGAGGCAACCCCTTCAAAGCATCCATAATTATATGTGCATTGCGCTTACGGGTTGGTATATTCCAGTTATCCATACGTTCAAGTTCTGCCAAGCCGATCGCCGATTGCATTTCCGTCATCCTGTAATTCCAGCCGACGACGTTATGAATGTAAGATAATTTCTGCTCGATCGCAAGCAAGTTAAGGCGGTCTTTTACATCATATCCGTGGTCACGGAAACTTCTTGCCTTCCAGGCCAGATCTTCATTGTCGGTGGTTACCATTCCGCCTTCGCCGCCTGTGGTAAAAGTCTTGTTCTGACAAAAGCTACATGCTGCCATGTGACCTATCGTGCCGGTCTTGCGGCCCTTATAGCTACCGCCAAATGCCTCGGCGTTATCTTCGATTACAAACAAATTGTGCTTTTTCGCAAACACCATGATCTTGTCTATATCACAAACGTTACCATATAGATGGACGGGAATAATCGCCTTGGTACGCTTATTGACAAGTTTCTCAGCCGATTCAATGCTAATGCAGTGGTCATCAATATTTACGTCAGCAAAACGTGGTATAGCGCCTGCCTGCACCACCGAAAAGCTGGTGGCAATAAATGTGTAGCTTGGCACTATAACTTCGTCGCCAGGGCCAACACCAAGGGCGGTTAAAGCTATGTGCAATGCCGCTGTTCCTGTTGCACAACTGATCGCAAATTTACTACCCTGCCAATCTGCAAACTTTTTCTCGAATTCCATGCCTTTAGGACCAGTCCAGTAATTCACCTTTCCAGATCGCAATACCGCCTCCACGGCCTTGATCGCATTCTCGTCAAAATGAGGCCATTTTACAAGTGTGTTTGTTACCGCTTTGGGACCGCCATTAATTGCTAAATTCTCAGTCATTTATTCTCCTTTGATTTTACAGAACTATTCCACTAATATTTAAATTTTTTAAAACTTATCTGCCAACGACCATTGAAAATCCCTGTGAAATTCGACCTCCTTCCCTACACCTGGCCTCACCATAAATATCTCTCTTCTGATACCTTGCGGTTCCGGGACACAGTCAATTCCCTTGCGAACAAGCAATTCCCAGGCAAAATGCTCTTGAGGCATCGCAAATGTACAAAGCTTAAGCCCCCATTTTCGTGCATAAGCGAATACCGCTGCAAGCAATGATTCTGCAATTACTATTTCGTCCTTCCCAACACACAGCTCTGTCATCGTCAGCCTGTCATCGTCATGATCAAATCTTACATAGCCCTGCAGATGCCCGCCATTGTGAAGAGATATTATCTTAGGTTTAGGATAAGGATTGAAGAACATCCGATATAATGCCCAATAAGCCTCATCCCTTACAATCTTGCCATCGTAATTTGGATATCGATTAGTATAGACTTCATCCATTTCCGTCGTGTCTGTTACACTAAGCACATCATGTATTTTGTATTCATATCCAGCCTGGCTCGAAATTCCATTGACAATCTTAGAAGCTACATAGTTCTGGTTGAAGATATTAAATCCATGAGCTTCATATACAGCGGGTAGTTCAGTAAACAATGCCGCTTGAATTTGCCGCGAATCGATTGCCTCGATACACCGCTCCATCAAAAACTGCGCCACTCCCATACGCCGGAATTTCGGCACGGTGGCAACAGCGCCAATGCCAATGATATCTCTCTGTATATTGTCCATCCATATTCTCATGGGCATGATACCTGCATGACCAAGAAACTCGTCTCTTTGATACATAGCATAACTGATGAGCGTATAGAGAGGCTGACCAGTACGGAGTATCTCCTCATATACTAACCGGTCATAGGGAAATATCTGCCAAAGGGTACGATACATATTCCGTAGCTGCTCTCCTGAAGGTTGAATTATCGAACACTTTGAAAAATCCATGCTCACTTCCCAACATCTTTTACCAATCGCACATTCTCAAACTCAAAATAGTTCCGTAGCGGCAGCATTGCAGCACCCATTGCACCAGCCCAATCGCCGAGATTACTGATCTCAAACTCGCATTTTCTACCAAAACTTCCGATTGAGTGGTCTCTGATTGCACTTTTTACTGGCTCAACAATAAACTCTCCTGCCTTAACCAATCCGCCATTAAGAATTACAAGTCCGGGATCGAACAAATTAATCACATTTGCAATCGCTATGCCTATGTAGTGACCAGCTTTAGCTAATTCTCTAGCCGCCGCCCTGTTGCCCATAACTGCCGCTTCGTACAATGCCTTGCCGCTTTGGCACTTGCCATCCGTAGCTACTGCAAGCCGTTCTGCAATATCCTGCAACGCCTTACCGCCAGAAACGGTTTCTAAACAACCTTTTTTACCACAACGGCATTTTTTACCATCAGGATCGACAACTGTGTGCCCAATTTCACCGCTGCACTCATTCGCTCCACGGTATACTAAACCATTGTGAATAATTCCAATTCCAATTCCAAACCCCAAATCCATACACATAAAATTCTCACAGTTCTGCCGGTTGCCGAACCAGATTTCAGCCAAGGCCATCGATCGAGATGACTCCTCCAAGATGATCTCTTTGTCAAATTGTTTTCGCAGCATCTCGACCAGCGGCACATCCCTGAAGCCACAAATATTCACAGAATTAATGACGTTACCTGTATACCTGTTGATGAAACCTGGGACACAAACCCCCACACCCTTAAGTTTCTTACGCCTTTTTGGTGATAGCACATTTATCATGCTGTGAATGGCAGAATCAACTTTTTTAAGCAAGAATTCTTTATCCTGTGGAGAACCGAATTCTTCCCGCCACCGCCCACACACCGCGCCCTTCAAATCGATCAGTACTGCAGAGACCTGCACCGCACCTATATCTACCCCAACTGCAAACGCTGCATCTGGATTTAACACAAGATTCTCGGCGGGTCGGCCTCGCCCCTTAATTTTTGCGTCTTCGGTAAGCAATAAGCCATCTTGAAAAAGGGAGTTACACAAATTTGTTATAGTCTTGGCATCAAGACCGGTCAATCGAGCCAATTCAGCCCTGCTTACTTCCTCCATCCGCAACCGACTCAGCAATCTCACCTTGTTTATCTGCTTGAGGATTGCGGCATTACCTATAAGATTTGTGGCACTGGCTTTTGTCATCTATATCTCTTTTATATGGAATATTTCCCTATATTACTACGCTACGATAGCTATTGCAAGCACTATTTATGGAATACTTCTTTAAAATCAATAATATTCTTTTCTCGTCTGGCCACACAATTACCTGCTTAGGCGAATGAACGACCGACAATATATGTTATCATAAGGTTTGGATATCTAAACTTAGCCCACTGCGCATGCTTGAGACTGGATATGATTTCTCGGCGGCAGCTCCTAATGCTCGCTACAACAACGGTGTCACTATTGTTAACAGTGGTAAATATAACATCTGCCATCAGCAAATATCCTCGCCACCGAAAAAAACGCATGATTAAAGGATATGGGGCTTTGTTGAATCCTTGCGTGTCATTAAGTAATCTCATAATTATCTTTCCATAATTTTCCACATGTTATGCCATGCCATATCATTGTGAATTCTATGTCCGGCACAGTTCAACTCCCATACATTCGATGAATCGCTTCACTGTGCTGGACATCGACAAACTTATTCCAAAAATGCTAGACCGCATAGTAATGGTCGGCATTACATGGCACATTAGTGTCATGGACAGCGGCATAATACCATTTAGTTGCTGCATCACTACCACCAGTAGTTACGTCACCAAAAGCAATTCAATCGTCATTATGGTACGATATATAGACAGTTCTCGGCTGAGACCAATCTATTCCCGTTACAGCATTACCATTTTTCTAGGAAATCCTTGCAGAATACTACCAACTTCATGATCATTATAACCACATGCATGGTCACCAAATGCTATCCTGCTAAGTATTGAATCATAAGAAGCTCCGATAGCAACGCTCGTACGCGTAACAGTAGTTTTTAAAACGCCGTCCATGTAGAACTTAAATTGATCCGTTCCGACAAGATATTCAATAGTAATAACACATGCAACAAACGTAAACATAGGATTGGTACCACAAGCAACTCGACCGGTCGTACCCGCTCCTGCATCGTCTGAATCCTTATAAAGCCAATCGAATACAGATTTGCATCGCCCGACCACATGAGCGCAATATTGCCATACTCATAACTATTTCCGGCTACTCATCAAATCTCCGACCGGCTTAACCTTTACCTCTATCTTATACCTGACCTCCCACAATCATCTTAACCGCCGAAGGGGGTGATATCCTGTAAGCATAATCACCATTGTTGAGTGAATCTCCATCATCATCCAGTTTCATTAATAAATAATCGCCCTTACCTTGTCCTGTCGCCATTTTGCTCTGATGATTACTATTTAAACGCCAAACCGGCATCACCTCCGTTTGCGTTTTAGAACTTACCGCGGTGGCATTGTAATTAACCACCAACCGATAGGAGGCAAGATTGCCACACTTAATTCCACCAGTAGTTCCAGATCGCCATTATCGCTATCTTTATCAATCGCGACAAGCTACTGATAAGCATCGTCAGCCCATTCAACACATATATTCAGTCTTTCGTAATAGCTTGATGCATCTATGTCGCTGGTCGGCCAAACACGAAATTCAATTCCATAGCTATACTTAGCAGCATCGTTGAATTTCATCAACCCACTAGATGATGGCGAAACGTAGTAACAGTACTGCTGTCCTGGAAGCGAAGTATTGCCCTAAAGCAGATAAGTGCTATATTGTCATAGCCGTACCATACTTTACCCATGCAGGCGTAAGCAGCAACGGTCTTTTCACTGGAATTCCGTTGCTCAATAAGCCTCTGGCAAAAAACTTCTGCAACAACGTAGCGAAATTATCTTTTTGCTATGTTTTCGTCATATTCATTCCTCATTTATTTTTAAGGCACTTTTCAAATTTTCTGCCTACCATCGCAAACAGTTCCGATATGCCCGCCAGGTACCATAGATGTGTCCAAGTTCCAAATCCTTCCATTGAATACCCATAATGCAGAGACGATTATTCTCTAAGTCGCTCTGAAAGAGAAATAACGGAGCATATTCACAACAGCCAAAAGGAGCGTGACATATAAAAAAACCAGACATGCATCATATAGTAAACCACCTGTAAACGGCGGATTTCGGCATGTATTGACGACATAACAACACCACATACAACACAGAGATGATGATATATCATCGTGTGCATCCCTTCCTTTTTGATAAAAAGTGCAATACTGTTCAAAAACTTGTATTAATTACAATCATAATAGAAATATATTAAAGGATATTATGTTTTATTGATGAGCCCTATTGAAAAGTACCTTGACAATTATTGTGATAATATATACCATAGTGTTCACTGGTTATATTCGTTATGGCATAATCCTGTGTTGTTATAGAGGGACGAGAACTGTTCTCTATGCAACCGCTTATTTAAGGTTTTTTACAATGGAGATTTTGATAAATGGCACAGAATTCGCAAATAGATAAGACTGAGCGTATGCCTGTTTATAGACAGGTTGGAAAACTTTTGCGACGAAGAATTACGAAGGGCGAACTTGCTCCAGGGACACAGATACCTAGCGCAAGGGATTTGTGCAAAGAATACAACGTTGCTTATGGTACGGTTTTGCGTTCGTTACGAGTTCTTAGGAATGAAGGGCTAGTTACAGGTACTCCTTGTCGGGGGACGTTTGTAACTTCTAGGATTTTATCTACAAAAAATATAGCAGTAACAGTAGATAGATTGTTTCATGAACAAGAGTTTGCGTGTTTTGAGAGGTTTTTACGTTCAGTTTCAGAGGGATGTGCCAAGACAGGGTTTCATGTGAATCTTTTTGAGTTGCCTGACGGCTCAATCTTTGGGTCAGAACAGCCAACTCTGTTGTCTAAGCTAATTCAAGATCATGAAATATCGGCGGTTATTACAGCTAGCGCTGCTCCGCTTGGCGACATAGAACGGCTTGCAAGGTCTGGCATTCCTGTGGTTACAAACCGTGATCAATATCCATATACAACGGCACTATGGGTAACAGAAGATGTTGCCGATGGTGCAAAACAGTTGGTCGATTTTATTGTTGGAGGTTTGAGACACCGCCGAATAGGACTAGTTGTGGGAGCTAAAGCGGAGCAGACGGCGAAACTTATAAAGCCATCTACATTGTTCATGGAGACGGTAATTAATGAGTTGAAGAATCGTGGAATTAAGTTTGATGAGAAGAATTTAACTTGCATTGATTACAGATGGATGAATGTAGCTCCTAGGATACGCGAATGGCTAAAATCATCCAATCGTCCCACCGCATTGATATTTTATGGGGATGAACTGGCGATGCAGTGTCTTCGACTCGCATCTGAGCTAGGCCTGAATGTTCCACAGGATCTTTCCATAACTGGGTATTCAGATTCATTACCGCGTTCACATATGACTTCTATTTATATTCCTTTGGAAGAAATGGCGTTAGAAGCGGTAAGAATGCTTGAGAAGATGATGGATGGAGCTAGATGTAGTCCTAAGTACTTTCCTGCCAAACTAATGATCAGGCAAACTTGCGGCCTTGCGCCACAGTAGTGGTATTGTTGGAGCGTTTCTATGCAAAACCAGTGATGGTATGCGACTGATCTAATTTTTATTTGGCCGGAACCAATGGTGGAGGTGTGCTGAGGGATGAATAAGGAGTCCGTACTCGCGCAGCCTAACGAAGAGTCAATTTTTCTTTGGGTTGATCATGCTTGGAATAGGCAAGGTAATGGAGAATTTTGTTCATGGATTGATCCATATTTAATACAGACAGGTGTTCCAGTAGGCGCGATACTAATTTGTCCTGGTGGCGCTTATGCGGGACAATCTTTTCATGAGGGTGAACCTGTAGCGCGTCAGTTTAATCGAAATGGATTCCATGCATTTGTATTGCATTACCGGGTATCGCCTTTCCGTCATCCGGCTCCTCTGCATGATATAGCTAGGGCAATGCGTATCATACGCTGGCATGCTTCTGCATGGAAAATCAAGCCTGATAAAATTGCTACTTGTGGTTTTTCTGCTGGTGGGCATCTTGCCGGTAGCTTAGGTATATATTTTGATCGCGGAGATCCACAGGCAGAATATCTTGTTGAAAGGCTAAGTTGTAAGCCTGATGCTTTGATACTTTGTTATCCAGTAATTACCACGGGTAATTTTGCAAATAAAACTTCATTTGCAAATCTGTTAGGCAATAATGTGTCGTCATCCGTTTTACGGCAGATGTCGTTGGAATTACTCGTTAGGTCAGATACACCACCAACCTTTTTGTGGCATACTGTTGATGATGAGGGAGTATCTGTTGAGAATAGCCTACTGTTTGCGCAGGCACTTAGAAAGTATGGTATCCCTTTTGAGGCGCACCTTTACCCCCATGGAGGACATGGCGGAGGATTATCATTAAGTGATAAGCATGTGGCAACGTGGATGTCACTGTGTTGCCAGTGGCTGAGAAAAATGGATTGGTAAGATTTAATTATTTGGTAAAGATTTAATTATAAGGAGTTAGAATGCTTTTAGAATCGACAACAGAGATGCAAATTGATGATCTCTTTATACGCCCCTTCTTTGATGAATCCAAAATAGTCGTTACTTTTACCAAGCCTAAAGGATTTATCAAAGTTGATTATGAAGTGTTTGGAAACAGTACCCTGATAGCTGGTGGCACAATTAGTGATTTCGTTTCTGACAGAGTTGTTTTTGAACAAATAATCCCGAATTTTAAGGCATGGTCAGACACAGATCCGTTCTTATATTTACTGAGGCTTAAAATCGATATGAACGGTGATGTCAGAATATTTGAGCAGCCGTTTGGGATAACAAAAATTCATGTTCTAAATCGAATGGTATTTTTAAATAATTATCCATTGTATATTCGTGGCCATATTCGTGGCCGTGATGCTCATGACCACCCAAACTTTTTAGGTTGTTCTGAACGTGAGTTTTATGAAAAGAGTATTAAAGTATCGAAGTCATTTGGATTTAATTTCGTGAGATTCCACTCCAGAATCCCTTCGGATGAATTTCTTAAAGCTGCTGATGAATTGGGCTTTTTGTGTCAAGTGGAAATTCGTCCATATTTTGGCAAATATCAAAAAGAGCGCGAGGCGACGAAATTTGATGAAGATCAGACACTTGTAACCGAAAATGAGTGGCGGAGAATGATATTAAAACTTCGTAATCATCCATGTGTTCTTGTGTACTGTATGGGAAATGAGATCAATAGCCCTGGATGCAACGAACGTGTAAAGATTATTCGCGAATTAACCAAAAGCCTTGACCCAACGCGACTATTTCTCGACACCTGTTCACGCGGCGAATATGATCGTAACACAGCAGATTTGGATGTTCAACATATGAGTTATTTTGCGCCATTCGGCAAAAATTATAATATGTTTGATGATAGTATTCATCTGGCAATATACGGCTCGGTGACCAAGAAGAAGATGGTTGTTCAAGATGATTGTCACAGTCCCACAGCGATTGCAAGACGAGAAGTTGCGGTTAAATTTCCGCTATTAGCGCATGAAGTATGTCATTATCTTGTGCTAAGAGATCCATATAAGCTTAAGGAGAGATTCAGAAAAAATGAACTGACAGAACCATGGTGGATTGATGAGCTTATTACGCTCATTAAGGCGAAAGGGCATGAAAAGAACTTTCAAAAAATGCTTCGTGCTTCTACTCGCTTTCAATATATATGGATCAAGCAGTGCATTGAGAGTATAAGAAAGAGTTCCGTTTTGCAGGGATTCCACATGCTTCAATTTGCGGATACGGACCGGTATGAAAATGCCAATGGCTTAGTTGATTGTTTTGATGACATCAAAGATATTTCACCGGAATTGTTTTGCCAATTCAATTCTCCAACTGTTTTGATTGCTGACTTACCCAAGCGTGTATTCCATGAGGGCACCAAAATCATAATACCGATTTATATATCCCATTTTACGCAAGTTGACCATCATAATGGAGGGTTACATTGGAAACTCAAGAGTGAAAAAGAGGAAATTTGTTTTGAGGGATTTCTAGATCAAATCAAACTTGCAGATAGGGGAACAAGACGAATTTGTAGAGTTGAAATAAACCTACCTAAAACATCGCAGCCTGAGCACCTTGTTTTTGCATGTGATCTAGTTAGCGAGAGCAAAGTACATATTGCGTCAAATTCATGGGATTTATGGCTTTTCCCAAATCGCCCCGAAAGTATTGCTGGAAATGCTTTTACTGTATCCCTAAATCACATAAATCTATGTACACGATATCCCCAGTTAAAATGCAAACAATACTTAAAAGTAACAGAACAGATTTTTATCACCGATCATTTTGATGAAAGAGTTCTGGATCAGCTTAAGAATGGCAAAGATGTTCTCGTTCTTTACCGAATAGATGAAAATCGAAATAAACATGCTTCCAAAGAAAAGTACTATTTGCCATCCACATGGGACCGCTTCAAGGGTGTTATTTGGGACCGTGGTCACAACTGCGGCGGGTTGTTGAAAGATCATCCGATTACGGACAATTTTCCTCACGACGGTTTTATAGACTGGCAATTTTATAATCTGATTGAAGATAGCGACAAGATTGATCTTGACGATTTCCCTGTGAAACTTGAACCGATTATAGAAGGCGTAGATAAGGCTGTTCGTGATCGATTTGATGTAGGCAGATTCAATCTATCTGAATTTCAATACGAATATACGATGCGAAAATTTGCATATCTATTTGAGCTCAATGTTGGTAGTGGTCGATTGGTGGTGACCGGCATGAACTTTAAAGGGATCGAGACAGATGAACCAGCTGTCAGTCAGATGTTTGAAAATATTCTGAATTATATGCAATCTGAGCAGTTCAGACCGCACGATTCACTACCATATGATGAATTCGAAAAATACCTACTTAACAAAGGTAAATCCAAGCGTATCAAAGAACGTATGATGACACAGTACTGGCAACTTGATGATTCTCCACTTGAATCCAAGCAGTATTGGAAAGAATCTGAAGAATGGTTGAGACAAGATGATTAAGTAAAATACATGGCTGAGTAGCATATACTGCTGATATTTAGATCTTTAGTAAGTTTCGTACGGTTCGCGGTCATTAGAAAGAATGACTCGATCATATATTCAAGTATTAAAATCTAAGCCAAGACATGTGGAGATTTTTCGTGGTTATCGCTAATTCAATTAGGATAGTTCAAGAGGGTGTTTCAAAAGCAATTATAGTTATTCCTGACAATCCTGACGGCAATATAAGACCTAGCGACATTGATCATGTTGGTTATCCCGATTTTAGAGGCAGAGGATATTCCGACGATCAAGCGAAAATCTTCCATATGAGTGTTCAAAAAGAAGCCCAAGTGCTTGCGGAGTATATTGCCAAATCTTCATCAGTGGTATTAGCGATCAAGCGAGAATCAGAGGCTAAGAAGGATATTCTTATTAATATTCATATTGGCTTTACAAAGCTTGTTAAAAAAAGAGAGCCCCACATATCAGACTTGGATGACGACGCTTTTATTCTCGACTCGACTGATCGCGAAAATATTATCATTGCTGGTCCTACTTGCTGGGCGATAAAATTCGGCATATGTGAGTTTCTGGAACGATATGTTGGTATCCGTTGGCTTTTTCCGGGAGTTGATGGCGAAGATGTGCCAAAATCAAACACAGTTAATGTTGTGTGTGAACGAATCGAACAGAAGCCGGCATTCTTTTCACGTTTATTGAGTGCATTTCATGGAATTGTACCACATATTTGGGCAAGGTTCAATAGAATGCATGGTCGAATCAGGTTTCATCATGGCCTCTATAGGGTTTTTCCCCCAGCCATATATACTAAAACGCATCCGCATTTTTTCCCAATGCAGGACGGTGTGCGATTTTTGCCTCCTGATGATGCATCAGAGACTTGGCAACCATGCCTGACCAGCGAAGAAGGCGTTGAAGAAGCAATCAAGAATATATGTGCTTATTTTGATGAAAACAAACAAGCTGGTTCGTATAGCCTAGGCATGAATGACTCTCCATTATTTTGCCGTTGCGAAAACTGTGAAGCCAAAATGGGTAACAGGCTTAATTTTTTAGGTTGTCGGGATTTGTCAGATTATTATTTCGAATGGTGCAACAAGGTAGTCAAAGGAGTGCTTGAAAGACATCCTGGCAAGTATTTCGGATGCCTGGCATACGCAGAGTTAGTGGAGCCCCCCAAGCGCACCAAGATCGATAAGCATATTATCCCATTTATGACGTATGATCGCATGCAGTACGCTGATTCCAATCTTCGCGCGATAAACATGCAGAAAACAAGGGAGTGGCTGGGGACTGTAGGTACGCTTGGATGGTATGATTATTTTTTTGGGGCTCCTTTTTCAGTTCCGAGGATATATTTTCATCAAATGGCTGAATTTATCCGATTGGGCTACGAAACCGGCGTGAAAGCTTTTTATGCAGAGGCCTATCCCAATTGGGGAGAAGGTCCCAAATTGTATTTGGCTCTTAGGCTTATGTGGAACCCATATATAAATGTTGATGCCATTTTAGAAGAATGGTACGTCAGGATGGTTGGGGCAGACGCTGCGGAGTATCTGGCGAAATATTTTAGACTCTGGGAAGAATTTTGGTCGAAGCGAGCCACAGAGACCGCATGGTTCCATCAGGAGTTAGAATTAAGTGAATATAATAAAAAATTTGACTTTTTGAATGATGAGCAGGTTGGTTATCTGGATGCTGTGAGATATGAGGATATCACAAAATCACGCCAACTGCTAGAAGCAGCCTACGAAAATGCAGAAACTGAACTACAGAAACATCGAGCAAAGCTTTTCTTGCGTACTTTTGAATTCTATGAGTTGTCTGCGTTGGCTTACTTAAAAGGCAAAAGTACCTTGGCTAAAGTAGTAAGCTCAGAATCACAAGCTTTGGAAGCTTTCTCCGCAGGCATTGAGTGTTTCCAAATGGTTGATAAACGCAACACGATGGCATTGGAGGAGTTTGCCAGGGACCCCATCCTCTGCCACCCCAATGGTAATGATGTTAACCGATCACCTGAAAACGCAGGAAAGAACTGGGGTGAAAGCTCTATTTGGAGTGCATTTGACTGGTATTCAAAAAGTGCCCAACTACGCGAGCAAATAGCATACCTTGCGCAGAAAAGCGAAAGCACGCGAATTCGTAGGCAAATGCAGTTTATGTTGATGCTCAACAATCCCAAAACCACACCAATTTCTATGAACCCATGTTTTGAAGAAGGCACAGGAGTCACAGCAACTGACTGGAAATTTGTTTACGATACTCAAACAAGTATGATCTTGCGTACCAAAGAAATGGCCTGTACCGGAAGATTCAGCATATTGTGTGAGAGTGTCAATAAGGGCTCTTTACAATCGGAAATGGAAATACCTGCGCGTGCTGGAACGTACGGTGCTGTGGCCAGAGTGTTTTTTCCGAACAGAGTCTCAAAAGGCACCAAGGTATGGGTTACTATGATCCCCTTAAATTCAAAAGGCCAGAAACTGAGGCGGTTCTTACCTGTAATACCAGACTTTGCTAAGCCTAGGATTGGCGATTGGAATACGATAGCAACAATAGGTGAATTAGATGATGAAATTAGGGGAGAGAAGGTAAAATCATTGCAGCTGGTTATCAACCTCAGGGGATTTGAGCCTGGGGAGAAACTTTATATTGACAGCGCCGCGATTTATCGAGTTTGTTAACACGTGTCGTGTACGATGTCATTTTTGGAGAGTGTGGCGCGTTTGATCGTTATTATGCCAAAATCACAGAAAACAAATAAAAAAGGATGGAATATCAGGAGCATTTTGAAATAGTCCTGTTCGACAAAGGGATCAATATCTGGCATATGGTTTTCAAGGTTGGGAAAGCTGTATGGACAAAGACTACGTTTTGGGAATTCCCTTTGAAAAAGAATGAAAAATACAAGTTGTCAGTTACTAAACCGGAAAACAATTGAATGTTAAGGTTGGTGACTTATTTTTGGCTACTTGGACAAAGATATTTCTGAAGAATACTTTGTAGGGATAACGGGTTGCTAAGGAACCAACAGATTTTACGATTTTAGAGCATTTTCAAGAAATGATGGTAAGGTCCCGAGCAAATACACCCCTGTAAAAAATCATGCGGCGGATTTTTCGGCTGAGTTTTCCGGTTTCTTCCAGTTGCCTGGCAGGAGTTCGTCTATTTTGTCTGCAGGATGAGTGCTGATGCGGACAAGGATATCGCTGAAGTAGGCAAACGGATCAATTTCATTTAATTTGCAGCTAGCCACAAGACTGTAAATATTCGCTGCCCTCCTTGCCCAGGCCTCGCTGTCTGCAAAAAGATAATTGACACGGCCAAGCACCACCATCCTCAAAGTTCTTTCAGATAGATTATTATCGATCTCAAGTATGGGATCATCCAGGTATCTCAGCAGAGCATCCCACTGGTTCAGTAAATAGGTGACAGCTTTGCCAATGGGGCTTTTGGGCAATACCTATATCTTGTATTCATCCAGCAGCGTTTTAATTTCGGCAAGGATCGGTTTGGCCTGAGTTTGCCTGGCATCAAGCAGTTGTGCACTATCGTGTTCTTCCTTTTGGCCGAGTTGGCGGATTCTTAAAAATCATCAGAAAGTCTCAAATTTGTTTTGCTTTTATACAGCTTATCGCTTATTTTTAATGCGTTTTCCGCTATACTGTTTTATATCAGGGACGACTCAAATAATAGCAGCAACTTCTAAAGAAAAGCTTCCTAATGATACTGATACGCTCAAGGAAATGGTGCTCACCCTTCTCGGCCAGATCGACGATCTTCAGGATCAGCTCTATTTTCTCAAGCGGCAATTATTGGGCAAAAAGTCTGAAAGGCTCAGTCCTGACCAACGGTTGCTTTTTGAAAAGCTCTACACCCAGATAGAGGCAAAAATCGAAGACGGTTTACAGACAGACTATTTATCACATGAACATTTAGGGCCATTCGTAATTACGCAATTGGTCCATCAAACTGCTCTTTGACACAACTTATCAGGATATCAAACTGTAAGTTAACTGCTACCAACCCAACCTCATTATGTTCAGATCATCTTGCACAGCCAAGGCGGGTATTCGGGAAGACAGGCATTAAACTCAGTAATGAGGCTTGACTCATATTGGCTAGCGTAATGGCATTCAATAAACCTATCAGATGCTTCCTCGAAAAATCTTTTCCACGATGTGATTTCATGACCAGGATTGATTGGATAGAATAGGGCATTATTTGACCTTGCCGCCAACATATCACCAGGCGCATCGCCAATCATCAGGATATGATCGGAGGCATATTTTCCGGTAGTGGCGAGATGTATCTGCTGCTGCTTCGAACCCATTTCCTGGCCGGCGATAACGCGGACATATTTGGCAATATCCTGCTGCTGCCACTCTCGCTCAAGTGTCTCACCAGGCGTTGCGGAAACCACGACAATATCAGCCGCATGAGACATCTTTTCAAGGCTTTGATGCACATATGGGAATGGCGGAACATCCCGGACAATATCCCCAACAGCCCGATTGACGATCGTGCTCCACTTAAGCACGATGGAAAGCTCCATTCTTGCTTCATCATTTCGAGCTTCCTTGATAGCGTTTTTTAAGCCAACGTCACTGAGGATACTTTGCGGATTATTGACCCATTCGCAATAATATTTGAACTGCGGAACCTGAAAACCACGTTCCAGCACCATCGGATGGTTCGGCAGAAGCTCAGTCAATATGCGAACTATGGTCTTATGTCGATTTGCGCCGCGGGTCCTCGAAAACAGATCGGCAAACTCTTTACACTGGCGGGCAGCTTCAGCTACGGGTTGGAGACCAAAACAAGCTATCATCCATGGGCAAAAACACTCTCGCTGCTTTATGCCCATTGACTCGAACACACAACCATCTGAGTCTATACCGATAAAGAATTTATGTTTTGGTTTAAAGTTCTTGAAAAGTTCATTTATATCAGTTGACGAAGCCACTTCCACTCTCCAGATCGCCATCATTGATGGTCGAAATAACAAAGCTATTGCATTGAGCACATTATACGTTGGTAATTCTTTGTACTAAAATCTTTATAATTTTGTTTTTTACCTCAGTAGTCAACCTCGACCAAAAGATCCTTAAGCGTAACTGTATTTTTACCAGCACCAAGAGTCATGCCAATTTCATTCCAACCATTCTCGACATCTGTCGGATTCACACGATAGTGAAACCACTGATCATCAAATGTAAAAAAGCAATCTTGATTACTGCCGATTGTATTAATACGCAAAGATTTTTCAACAGAAGCAGATGTATATGACGTAAATACAGAGCTGTAGGGAGACTCCGCGTGAGCTACCAACGGCCCAGTCGTTCCATCGCTGTACGAACATGCGCTGGAGGATGATGGAAGTGCAGAACCCTCATACCGAACTGTCCAAGTCTGCACCATTGGCGGCACCGCACCGCCGTCATAGACATAGAAATAGTCGGTCAGAAACTCGACATCGGCACTGCCAGTGGGATCACCAAATCTAACCTGCCAGATCGTGCCGTAGGAGTATAATGACGCGCTGGAAGCATATACCCCGTCAACGTAAAGAGTTGCCCTATCATTCTCAACAGTTACACGCAGCGTATGGAAAGCAGGATCATTGGCATCATTATCCAAGATGGCTTCGCATGGATCGCCTGCGGCAGTGTAATACTGGTGAGCCAATATCTTGCCATCCTTTTCTATAAGAGCCACTATCCACGCTTTATTAAGCATTGGTGAACCGCTGAAGGAACACGCCCAGTTAACGCCAGTAGTATCCACACTGAGCAATTTTGCCCGCCATTCAACCGTATAGCCGGTGGTGGAATTAGTATCGACGTAGTTGCTGTCTGCATAAAAAATACACGAATTATTCGAATTTAACGTATTTATATCAAGGTAATTCGCATCTGAATACACTGACGCAAAACCTATGGTGCCACCGTACATACGACCAGTGGTACCGTCGGAATATGTGACTGAACCAGTTTCTATCGGTCTTTTACCATCAACATCATACTGCATCGTCCAATTTGGTTCACCAGGAGCATGAGCTCCATCGTCGGAGGCATACACATAATCATAATAAGAATTGGCATCCGCGCTTCCGGACACATCACCCCAACAAAGTGCATAGGGACCACCTGAATGCAACGCATGTGTATCGGCAGGACTGCTATCACCATCGATGTAAAGTTTAGCATATCCGTTATAGGCGGTTACGCCCAGTGTGTGATAAGCTGGATTGTCTTTGTCACTATCCAATTCAATTTCACTACCGTCACTAAGCTGTACCCAGTTCTTGTCATCGTGTTGCAGAACACTTACATACCAGTACTTATCTGATTCGGGGCTGCACTTCATAAAAGCGTAACCACCGCTAGAAGCGTCGGCCTCCGTCAGTTTGATTCGCCATTCCACCGTATAGCCGGTAGCAGAATTAAAATCTAATCGGCGGTACCCACTAAGCGAATAAGTATCATTTAAGGTAACGGCCAAATCATCAATGGCAGCAGGAGCGGTGTCAAAACGAAGTCTGAGTAAAACATTGGGCGAAGGATCTGCGTTTGCAACATCCTCCCCGATAAGAATATCCATAGTTTCGTTCGTGGAAGCAGGAAGCGATATAACCTTTTCGGGGGCTACAAAGTTGTAATCCCAGAAACCCTTACCGCCTGCATAATACACCTCGACCTCGCTATAACCAAGCATGGACGTACTATAGGTTTTGTCCCTTCCAGCAAGAGTATTTGGATCGCCCATATACCGTAAACGTGGGTACGTATTCAGAAAAAGAGGAGATGCGTGATTAATGAAGTAATTAAACGAATATACTCCGTCGGCACCGGAATAGAACCAATTCTGTGCCTCAGCGTAGTATGCACGATCAGAACTTCGAGACGCCTTGGCTAGAGCATCTGACATACGGCACTCAGACATACACGGGTAGACCTTTACACCATACTGATGCCCAAGAGCGACGCCATCCTCCATAGTATCTATACGGTAATATCCGGTAGGAACCCAAAGGTCAATTAAGTCATTGGCCATCCATGTCGTAATATCAAGTCCTATATTGCCCGCATAGTTGACGTCGTCTGGCGTCACGACAGCTATAAGAATGGGCTTGCCCCGCTTGAGCCCTTCCCTGTCCGTCATCTCGCGAATATCGGTGATAAGATCGGTCATCTCCTGTTTTTCTGCGATGCTGGCCACTCCGCCGTCAGCCTGGCTCTGGAAGAACACCGGATGACGAAAGAAGTCCAGCACAATACCATCGACATCGTAGTTTTGACAAACTTCCTCAAAGAGAGCAAGGGCATGATTGCGAATGTTTGGCTCGCTATAATCCACACCCGTCCAGTATCCATTCACAGGATTGTTGGCATCATCATATCCGAAAAGCCATGAATAATGGTCCTTTTTAAACTGGTTAAAAAACTCAGCCATCCAACCCTGCCCATCGTGTATATCATTCATACGCATTGAGAAGAACACCTCGAAGCCATTTTGTCTACAAAAATCTACTGTCATCTTAAGAGCATCCGTACCTTGAGCAATATAATCCGCAGTCTTATTATTAGAAAGAATACCTGCCTTAGAAGTAAGAATATCGCCGATAGTGGTATCATAGGTAAATTGTCCAAAACCTGAGCTAACTGGGCAGTAAACGATTGTATCTGTCTGCGTACCGATCAATCCGGTCATCCTATCGTCCCAGAACTCTTGCACCGTGGTGCCTTGCAAATCCATGGTTATATCGCCCCCATCATTATCGAAAATAACCCGACGTTTTCGATTCTTTGCTGGCTCCCTAAACTCTTTGGGTGTTATTCCGCCTCCGTCATAGACATAGAAATAGTCGGTCTTAAAGTTGGCGCCGGCAGCATCGGTAACATCGCCAAATCTAACTTTATATATAATAGGTTGGCTGTATAATGAAGCTTGGGAAGCATAGACGCCGTCAACATAAAGGGTCGCGTTGCCATTCTCAACAACTACACGCATGGTGTGGTAAGCGGGATTATCAGCGTCGCTGTCCACCTCCACTTCGCATGGGTCGCCAGCGGCAGTGTAAAACTGATGAGCCCATATCTTGCCATTATGCTTCACAAGACCGACAACCCAGCATTTATTGGCTGCCGGATTGCCGCTGATAGAACATGCGGAATTGGCGGTTGTGGTATTCGCACTTATTAATTTTGCCCGCCATTCAACCGTATAGCCGGTGGTGGAATTAGTATCGACATAGTTGCTGTCCGGATAAAAATAACAGTAATAACTTGAGCTTGCCATAGTATTTATGTCGAGGACACTACTTTCCGCCGTCGCAAGTGATTGACTGCCAAACATACAGCCTGTGGTGCCGTCTGAATATGTAACGGAGCCGGCAGTTTTCGGATTTATATTAGTAGCGTCATATTGCATCGTCCATGGGACCCCGCTCTGCACTTCTCTGACCACTGTGCTCTCTGAACCGTAAAAACGAACTTCACTCAACGAATAGTAGTTGCCGCCCCAGTTACCATTGCTGGTTTTGGCCGTGATAACCACATACCTCGCTTTTGCGCCATTGAAATCGCATGCAGAAACCCCGGGGTCATTGGCTAAACCGGAGGCCTGAGTAAATGTGTAATCGCCAAGTTTGTACCAGGTATCGCCGTCAGAAGAGTATTCCACGGCCACATCACGAAGTCCGCAATTCCTGTTGGTGATTCCGTCATTGCAGTTCCAAACCCACATCTCCTGAAGATCGCAAACGTTATCAAACACAAACATTATCCATGCCGGACCGGAGGTAATATCTGGATTGGCACTGCTGTTACCAGAAGACGAGGCAAACCACATAGTGGTAGTTGATGTTGAGTGCAGCAAAAGAGAGGAATCAAGGCCGCTTTTGTTTTTGGCTAGTTTAGCTGGATAAAAACCGTTGCAATCGTTCGACGCAGTTGCAGTTATTTTGCTAGAGGCAATTGAATCGTTAAGACTGGTCGTAAATTGGCGAACACAACCTTTCCATGAATTAACCCCATTAACCTCATCAACGCGCCAGTAATAAGTCACATTTTTGGCTAGAGTTCCTGGAACGTAGCTACAATTTGATTGGGTTCCCTTGTAAACGCCGCAGGGATCCGAAGTTGTTGTGGCGGTAGAGACGCCATAATAGCTGGTGCCGAAATATATTTGTTGTCCATTAACATCAGCAGCACTGTCGCCTTTAACCCAACTCAAATCTGTATTGATTGATACATCAAGCTCGTCATCTTCAGGGCTCGCTTGGCCGGCAAAATCACTTGTGCCATTGAATCTAACTTCGCTAAGTGCATAAATATTAGGATATCCCCAGTTGCCGTTAACGCTGGCGGCTGTAAAAACCACATATCTGGCGCTCACGCCCGCGAAATCAAAGGCGCTAAAGCCTGTATAGGTTGTCAATCCGTTGGCTTTAGGAAATTCGTATGTACTTTTTGTATACCACGTATTTCCATCCGTGGAATACTCAACAATAACGTTCCGCATGCCGTAATCACGCCCATAGCTGATGTTCGCATTCCATACCCACACTTCATCAAGTTTATAGATTTGATCAAATTCAAATTGTACCCATGCTGGCCCGGCAGTAGTACCGGGGGCCGCAGAAGTATCTGTGCCAGAGTCATTTCCAATCCAACTTCCATAGTTTCGATTGATGTGACATAAACCATTGGCATCCAAACCCGAACCATCCACCAGGTTTGTCCCGGGAAGCTGCCCCCAATTATCCGCAGACTCTGTTACGGTGATTGCACTGCAATCAATTACCGCCGCATCAGCGAGACCTCTTGATAGAATAACACACAACACCACACAAAGTAATTGACTCTTATACATGGCTAAACCTCCAAAAGTAAAATATGTTTTTCACATACGAATTCTCTTACGAATTCCCTTTTCAGGAGAAACACACAAACGCCATATTTAATATCCACGAAAATGGATGGTGCGGTGCTATGAAGTACAACCTGACTATATAGACGATTGTTCTAATTTATCGAATGCTGCTACTAGGGACTTAAAATACAAAGCGAGGCCGACAACGTCGCTACCAACATTTATGAATCGGTATCCCATATCAATCAGCTCCTGCAGATTGCCCGCCTTGCCCACAGTACCAGCAACTTTCCCTTTCTTATTTGCTATCTCGGCTATTCGCTTTCGCGTTTGCACAATATGTGGATCGTCCCATTTACCTGGTACTCCAATACCCTGACTAAAATCCGCTGGGCCAAAGAAAATGATCTCGATGCCAGGCAAGTCGCATATGGCCTCAAGGTCATTGAGTGGCTCTGGGTCCTCGATTTGCACTACCACAAAACGCTGCTCATTTGCAGTTTTGATATAATCATTAAAATCAACAAGGCAATAGGCACCATCGGCATTGCCGCCATCAACCGCCCTGCGGCCTATAGGATGAAATCGAGTCTGCCACACAATTTTTTTGGCATCTTCGAAACTCATAACGTGCGGCACCATAATACCGGACGCATCAGCTTCTAATGGCTTGATATGAGAGCTATACGAGCCTCTCGCTACACGTACCATAGCATCACAATCATAAATTTTGGCAGCCCGAATCTGATTTTCAACTCCTATCCAGTCGCTAGGCACATGTTCCATGTCAAGCCATACACAATCAAAACCACACATACCTGCAATCTCTACGACCCGAGGATCAGCAAGATTCGTTTTCACACAACGGACAACTTTGCCATCTCGTAATTTCTTTAAAACTCTGCTCGGACGCATCTTCATATATGACCTGTTATACTGATAATTCATATTAGCATTTTATAATGAGTTTACGAACCCATTCAGCTCTCTATCGCAATAACCTTAAATGATCACTTGTGAGCACGAAATATGCCACATGTATGACGACTCGATTTTTGAGGACATATTGCGCTTAGTGTAATCATCTATCTCATCGTGAACCCAAACTGGATATATTTGTCACACATGCTCCCTGCATTGTTACACTAAGTATTTGGATCATCTACTACTAGCAAACAATCATTGTTAATTACTCTGTTTACCGCCATGCGCAACCTAGAATTGTGAACACTATGATATACTTTTTTAGTTGCCATTGTCAAGAGCTTTTTTAATAATATTCTTTTATATCATAAAATAAAGCTAGGGCAAACACATACTAAGATCGAATTATATGCGGATATTTACTATTAAAACCCATTTTTCATCAGCATTGGCTATCGGGACATGCAATAGCCAAAAGACCACTTTGATATACCCGCATTTATTACAATGTTCAGAAGTTATACGTTTTAGACTGTGACTCGAAGAACGCATCGCCTTTATCTGTTTGCCGGATAAAATCTAAACAGACTGTATCGGCGGACCGCAGGTATCCGTTCACAGATTTTGTGTTTTGATTGATGGGTATGTTATTTGCTGGTATGCAGAATTTAGAGCGTTTGCGAAGAATTCAAATACACTACGCTTCTGTGCGACGCAGCTTGCAACAACTGTCCAGGCTCTCTCGCACCATCGCATGCCAGCTTCGCCCCCGTGTACCCTGAGTAACGCGTCTGTCCAGGGCAACAAATCGAATTACCTGTTCTGTGGCGTTGTTGGTTGGTTCGACCCCGGCGACATCAATGAAAAGAAAATACCCTTGGCCGCGATCACAGCTTACATTCGAACTTTTTCAGTAAATTCTTTTTCTGGTCATCAGGTATATTTTTGTATTATCTATGTACTTTATATGTGTCTCAGTTGCCTCTGATTTCTTAGCTCTCAGCATCATCTTTACTAAGCAGCACCGCATCGATCTTGCCGATCATAATATCGAGTTTAATGTAACCTTTTGATAAGGGAATCAATTCTATTCCTTTTTAAATCTGCGATGCTTCGTATTCAAAACACGTTGGTATCGCCCCAAATTACCGTCCTTGGAAACCAAAAACCCTACTCTGCCGAACCAGTCTTTTTCCTGCTCTTGTGATTTTTTCAATAAAAATTCAGAAACCGGCAGGGTTTGATAAATATCTGAGTATGCAACAATAAATGGTTCCGCATAGGGCACACCAACTCCTAGCCCAGCGCTACCTTCAACTGCTTCAGATCGTTTCAACGTATAACGACCATTATATTGCTGACTTTTCATTTTTCCCAAAGCTTCAACTTTTAGATGGATGACATCTGAGACATCCACATAAACTTGGCAATGCGCACTGAATTCACGCAATAGGGCATTATCTCTAACAACGTGCGAAGGAAAACCCATAAAAAAAATCTGAGCAACTCGATGCGGTGGATTGGGATATTCGCTGTCAACCGAATTTGCGACCCATGAAGCATGTAATACAGACTGCCCAGTCAATGCATGCTGGTCTGCCAGACCTCCATTATCATAAGGATAATGCGTGATGATTATGTTCGGACGTATTTCGCGTATAACGCAAGCGATATCTCGAATGATTTTCTCCCTAACGAGGAATATACTATCATCATATGTAAGAAAACGCACGTCGCGAATGCCCATAATCGCGCATGCTTCTCGCACCTCCTCCTTTTTTACCTTACTTCTTATTTCAAGCAATTTTTCAAGTTTTTTCCCTTGGGGAATCTGCTTTTTTCTCCTCATACCGTCTGAGATCACCACATCATGCACTCTTGCTCCATTAGTTAGCACAAGAGCACTTACTGTATCACCAAGCCGTGTGTGATGTAAACAAGTACCGCCTGCATTATCAAATGCGTCAGCGGGATGACCACCTACTACTAACAATTTCAATGGAATTCTATTTCTTACTTTCGCCATAAATAATTCTTTCTATACTCAATCTAAAGTAAGCCATAAACAATGTTTTTTTTACTTACACTTTTTAGGTAATAGCTGCAGCCAAATGACTTATGGTATTCAGTTTTGTAACTCTTGCCTGCATCTCATTTGATCAGCACTGAATGCGATCGTATCTGTTCTAAAGTTTAGTAGAACAACAACAGTAGAGGCGCTTTCTCGATATAAAATCCACCTGTCTGCCCATTTAAATTATCTGCAAAGATGACATTTATCTGATTCTTGCCTGGCCGTACAAATGCGGTTGGTAAGGGCAATGTAGCTGATAATGACCTATGATATGACAGTATCTCTTTGGGAGCAAACAAGGGGCCTTGGCCATTAATCAATATTCGCACTTCTTTTTGAGCATGGACATTCCTCATAGTTAGATATAATCCAAACTCAGCTGTTTGAGGAAAAGCGGGAATATTATAATCCAGTTTGAGTTCACTCCCTACGGGCAATCCAAACATTTTTACAGGAAATTCACTACCAATGGGAAAAACTATATCCCTGGCTTTTATAAATTTCTGTTGTGAAGGCCAACTCTTAACACCATGTTTGTTGAGTGCTATAGCTGAAATAGTGGTCGTTTTTTCGATTGTAAAGGGTCCATTGTACTGCTTTGATTTACTATTAGGCTGGGTACCATCTAGCGTATAAACAATATCATATTGCGAATCTGGAAATTCCATCTCAATTAGTGTAGAATCAGTAAAAACATCTTGTCTCGCGTTTATCTTGACCATATAAGCATATCTGCTTCCGCCTTTTAGAAAAAACTCATGCCCCGAACTGCCAAATGCCTTAGGTTGATATTCGGAATCGTACCCATAGTTTTCGATCGTTAATAAACTTCCAATTACGTTCCACATCTTGTCTCGCGGCGAAAAGTAGTTGAAAGTATAAATGCCATCTACACCAGCACGCCACGCCCGGGCTGCTTCATTGTAAAGGTCTTGTCGTTTAATATCTTCTACCCAATTGTTTTTGTCACTAAAACCGACTCTATCCGCACTTAAGCATGCATATACAGGAACATTATATTCTTTTCCCAATGAAACCAAGTTCTCCCAAGGTTCCAAAATGAAGTATCCTCCACCGACAACAATGTCGACCAAGTCTTCTTTCAGCCATTGTCGTATATCAAGTCCGGTTGCTTTGTTATATCCTAATGAATCAGGAATATGAATTATTACCAAAAGAGGCTTTTTGCGATTTTCACCTAATGCTTCAGTCATTTGGCGTATGCGTCGTAATAAATCCGTCATCATATCGCAGTAATCTTGGGTTACCGGCTGACCAGCCATTTGCGGCTTGAAAAAAATCGGATGACGGAAAAAATCCAACTCAATGCCGTCGATATCATACCGCATGCAGATATCTTTAGTTATCGAGAATATTTTATCCCTCACTTCGGGCGAACTGTAGTCTAAAGTACTCCATGCACCACCCCCATATGGGAAATAATCCCCTTTGGAACCCATCAAACACTCTGGATGATTCTTTTTCCATTTCGAAAATAGTCTTGGGTAATAACTATCATGATTATCATTCATACGAACTGACCAGAACAGTTCCATTTTGTGCTGATGCGCAAATTCCACAACAATGTTCATTGATTGGGATAGTAAAGCCCATGCGGCCTTGCTATCAATCTCAACTTTTCCATTATTCCACAATGGCGCCTGTTCTTTTAGATCTGTCTCAGTAAAGCTATTATGGTCTAGCAATGCAATGGCGGAGTTCCAACAATAAGATATGGCATCAACTTGACTGCCTTCCAACCCCTTGCAGCGTATTTTCAGATAGTTATCTTTAGTACATGGCGCATGTATTCGGCCCAATACTAAATCTCTAATATCGTCACCATCGCTATTTTGAATGATGCGCCGTTGCCGATGTGCCGCGGCTTTACGCAATAATATCATATCACTGTGGTGGGCCGACACTGAAACCGAATTGCATTCCTTTTTTACCTCAACTCTTTCGTCCTCTCCTCTCGCACAATACACAAAAACCAATCCTACCATAACCAGCCCAAATAGTTCTTTCTGAACGATAGCCATTTGAAAATCCTTATAAACATATCTAATCCAAACAAGCCACAATCCGATTTAAGTTCTCTCGCAAAAGAAATTCTTTTAGCGTAGCAGCTTTTTGATCAGACTTTGATTGCGTTCGATGCCGCTTCGCAATCCCTTTCACCTGCGATAACTTTTTCTCCCAATGTCGACCAGGTTAACCCCACATACTTGCTTGGGTGTGGGGTTTTGCCAAATAGTTTAATTGAGATCGTGCCAACAACTAAAAATATAATTGTCCCTAGGATACCTATCCATTGGAAGCTCAATTTGCCGCCACCGTGTTGTGCATAAGTGTACCACATGAGCATCGTTACAGAAAAGCCAAGTGAAAATAACGATGCTCCCTTAAAGATTTTTGAAATGATCGGCCACTTTGACTGGATACACATTGAAAGTATGAATAAAAATAAAAATACAGCAATTGGTGTCCCGATGTAGCTCAACGGAATCACATCGGTCAGGCCACTATTGCTAGCGGTATACCATCGGACTGTCCCCAACTCCACTCCACAGCAAAAGGAACCTACAAACCAGATAATACTACTTGTAACACGATTACTGAAAACCGCAAAATAGAAAGCCGGAAGAGCTACGCAGTTGAATGCAGAAAATATGGCTGCAGCTTCCACTACGCTTTGATTGTACTTCCTAGAAGTGCCTGTTATAAGCAGACCCAAGCCTATCGTAAAAATACTGGTCAATACAACTGCGACTCTGCATATCATTACTTGCCTTTTTTCGTTCAGATTTTTATTGAAATACTTCTGGTGAAATTCTTTGAGCCAGACGGCGGAAAGACTGTTCCAGCCTGCGTTAAGGGTACTCATAGCAGCTGCTAACAAAGCCGATAATATAAGTCCCGGCAACGGTGCGGGCAACTTAGTACCAATAAAAGTGTAGAATGCCACATCACCAGAAGTCACTCGTGGATCAGGATGTTGAGCATAGTATGTAAACATGGCAAATCCAATCAACCACATCATAAAAATGAAAGGCATACTCAGTGCGGCGTTCGTGAAAATAGCTTTTTTGGCATTCGCATATGAACTGGTACTTAATAAACTCTGAACAGTCATCTGATTAGAGCTCGCATTATTCATCGCCTCAGATATTGCGCCAATCAAAAGAATCCAAAAACTAAGCCGCATATAAGGGTCTACCTTATAGAAATCAGGCTCAAAGTATTTAGAAGGACCTCTGCCGTTCTTGAATGAATATGACAGAACCTCCCACATGCCACCATCGACACTCTCAATACAGATATAGACCGCAAAAATTAAACCAGTAAGAAGAATTATAAACTGCACAAAGTCTGTCCAAACAACAGCTTTTCTGCCTCCCATAATGGTATAAATCATTGTAATTACGCCTACAAATATGGTGGTTTTCCATGCTGACCACCCTGCAGCGCCTTCAAAAACCTTCGATGTCGCAAATATCACCATTCCCAAATAAAGTAAACGACCCCAGAAAAATAGCCCGCTAACTAAGAGGCGAACCTTGCTGTCGTATCGCCGTTCAAGATATTCGAATGGCGTAAACGATTGCAGTCGGAAATAGAAACGAATAAAAATATGAAAGGCTAGGATAGAGAACAATGGATAGAAAAGCATCAACACAAAAAGTGACAAACCATGATTAAAGATTTCACCAGGCACCATTACTAGTGAATAGGTGCTTAATAAGGCCATCATGTAACTGATTCCGACGATAAACCATGGTATGCTCCGACCACCGAGCAGAAAATCCTCGCTGGTCTTCTGCTTTCGCGAAAACCACCATCCTATTCCGACAATTGTCAGCAGGTATGCCCCTATAGTACAATAATCCAACCATCCAATTTTTTCTAACATATATATACCTAGCAGTGCCTCTAATCCCTAAAATGTATAATTAATAAGAATTGTCTCAATCTCAATTACATACAGCTAAACACGGTGGGTCAGAACTTAGATTCTGCCCCACCGTGTTATATAGATCTACTATCAGCCCTTTTCTAATAATTAGTCTACACGTGTATTCTTCTTCGGATCAAAGCAAAACTACCCAAGCCGAGTATCGCCATTGTTGCAGGTTCGGGTATCTCAGTAATCGTAAGATTGTCAAAGTAGGTCTGGTTCCAGGCATTCCCGGTTCCTACTGAATTCCCGCCATTCATAATGGCCCAACCATTCGCAACGATTGCGGGAGTAAGCTTGTAGACACCAGCCGTGTTGCTACGAAGCAATGCTCTATCACCACCCGCAGTCAAATCTGTAAAGTATGTATCATATGTGAATGAATAATTACCGCTGCCATCCGCAGCACCAATGGTAACTACCATTTCTATTCTATACCAATCACCAGGCGTCATTACGCTGCCAATACCACTGCTGGGAGTGCCAATACCCTCGTGATTATTAGCATAAGTACCATCCATATAGTACCAGGCTCCAGTTGTCGTTCTCAATACACCCATACAATCTTGGGTGCTGCCTGTACCAACACCACGGAGGGTTTGGTTTCCGAAATAACCAAAGCCACCCGCACTCTGCTGCGTAGTATTGGTGGGTTGTGTCATAATATAGAATAATCCACAATTATCGGCAGCATAGGCGTCGTTGGCATTCATGTATTCACCTGAGAAAACATATTGGTGATTAACATTAATGGCTACCCCTGTTCCAAAGCCACAGTACAAGCCACGACCGCTGCCTGGCGTCCTGTAGATACTTTGACTCTGCGAGCCTGAATAAGCAACAGAGTTGGTGACGACGCTTGAGTAGTTCTGTTGTCCTGAGTATCGGACCCAGCGTGTGCCTGTATCCGGCATCAGCCATGCAGTCTCGTCATTTGTTAGCGGATAATCAGTTGTAATCAGAGCTGCACCGTTACTGTGGTTCTCAAAACCATCATAACCGATAATGACATCGGCTCTCGCCTGACCCACCAACGCAATTCCTAACACCAACGTAATCAAATTGACATGTTTCATTTTCTCTCCTCTCAAAAGGTTTTAATTAAGAATTTAAACAATACTTCCCAAATGACTTTATATGTTACAATGTCCTCCTTATGTTACAATATATGGTCCTCCTTAAAAATATAACAATAATAAACAGATGAGACATTTCCATGTAGCTACACACTGCACAGAATTCCAAAGCTCTAATGTAAAACCTTAGGGTAACAAGTTAGCACTCTGGTACCACTGAGATGCAATTACTGTAAAATCCTTAAAACTAATGGTACCATCTCTATCCAAGTCTCTTTGCTGTATAGCCACCGAATTCAGAAAGTTCTGTATCGTCACAGAATTTTGTGAAACATACAGGTAGTCATAATAATACTGACCATATGTAACACCGCCGACATCACCAATCATGAGTTGGTCGTACGGGTGCGACGCTGCGGTAGATGTGTCCACATATATAGTTGTAATTTCGTCCCATTTACCTGTGATTTGGTTTTGGAAGTACATTGTCGCGCTATTTAAATGACCGGCGGCAGGTGATAGAACAAAACTCATTGTAATAAATCCAGCTGTATCCGCATAGCCATTTCCAGGAGTAAACATATGCGGCCAAAATCTTATTATGAGATTGCCATACAAACGCTCTCGTAAATAAAAAGCGGCTTCATTTGTAGAGTCAGTATTGCTAAGCCGCCATCGGCACTGTACAAGTGTCGGAAGTTTGACGTTAAAGTAGTTTGAGTCATATTTAAGTGGAGGCCCAGCGACGTAATTAGGGTCTCTAATGTTAAGATATGCCAAAGCACTACCACCGCAACAAGTATCATTGCTATGAGGCGAATAGACCTCAAGAATTCCATCATTATATGTTCTTTGGGGGCTCACAGTTTCGTACGTGAATCTCGGCCTTCCATTAGCAGGCCTGTCATTTATGTTATTGATATCCCAGTGCGCAACATCCCATACAGGCGCAGCTGGAGACACAGAATTCCCAAGCCACACTACATTCAATAAGGCTATATCGTTAAAATCAACTTTACAATCGCCATTAAGATCACCGCTAAAATTCTGTCCGAGAATTTTTTTATCTTGGCAATCTATAGCCTCAGTGGCTATCCTCATATTATCAAAATAGTTGTGCACACCGTTTCCACCCTCAGATCGCATCTTTAAAATGAATCCGTTCACGTCATGCACGTTTCCCGAAGCAAATGGCAAATCGATGTCTCCACGCAACCATTTTCCGTCAGAACCATTACTTGTACCATGCTTTCTGATCCACGTATCATAGTATCCTATACCACTTCCATCATTCCATGTTTTGACGTAGACCTTTATATCAGCCCATTTTCCAATGCAGTCATTAATATAGTGAGTACCCTCCACATAAACTGGGCTGACGTCTGGATTAGCTGCTATTTCGACAGCAGTTCTCGGACCATGTTGCCAGTTCAAACTCCCCAGAGTAGTATTATAATGACCAATTCCGCAAAACTCGGACACAAGGATGTCATACCAATAAGATGTGTTGTCTACAAAAACCATAGATGACCCCAAAACCCCGCTTACATCTCGGTAAAACACCGACCATGAAGCAATAAACGATTCGTTTGTATTTATGGGTGCCATGTTTGACGTTCCTATCGTACTTCTGTTGCCAGTTCCAGCACTGATTCTTAAGCTCTTATTGTTTGCGTCAACTGGGTCATTCGCTATTGACGGATCACCAGTACTGCCAGACGGCACAGGCTGCCACAAACCATTTACATCTGTTAGCAAACCATCCCCTGATGTGGGCACCTGCCCGATGGGAAAGCTGGAGCTCTGAAAGTCGCTATTCATTGCAATTTTAGCTGTTACCAGCCCTGGCATGACGCCTAGAATAATTCCGAATATCAACGCCTTTTTCAACATCTTCATCCTCCTTTTTAAATAATCGAACTATAAAATATTGCTCTAAAACATGCTATTTGACCATCCATATTTTGTCCCTCCAATGATTAGTCCTTGTGTCAGGATTAAGTTCTTGTATTATTTCCTTTGCTACAGGAGCGCAATGTCCATCAACAAATGAAGTCATAAATCCCGAAGGATGACGGTTTGGAAAAAACCAGTCTCCTCGTTTCATTCCGAAAACTATCAATGGTTGTTCTTGCACCATTGCGTAATGATATGCTGATGGATAAATATACTCAACATCTCGTGAGTCTGTGAACATCATTACATCAGATGGCCTTTTCACGTCAATTATCTTGCGAGCCCGATTTGTAACCCAATCATATAATCCGTAGCCCGAGTCGTATGTCTGGGCATGTGCTCCCACCATATAAGCATAAGTTAGAACAGGTACCCCTTGACTTTCACCCATTCCGCTAGTACTGTTCTTGTTCTTTTCAGAAGGGCACTGCAATTTAATCCAAACCTTGTTATATGCCTGTTTCTCTTCCGGAGTTATGAATTGCCATATCTTGACTCCGGGTTGTTTGGTAGGGTCAAAATACGGTGTAAGCCTAGTAAACCACCCGTTCGTTTTATCCGGGCTGCCATTATTTGACCACCGTCCTGCTACGACCGAACCATTATTCGCCATACTGTACATTTGCATAACGGTACCAAACTGCTTCATTAAATTCATACACACTATCTGCCGTGCTTGCTCACGTGCCCTTTGGAGCGACGGCATGAGGATACTCAGTAACAATGCTATAATTGCTATTACTACAAGCAATTCTACTAATGTGAAACCAGTTTTTACTTTTTGCGTGTGAAACATCTGCATACCTCCATTCTTATAACAATATCAACCAAAATCTCTGCCTCAAATTGCTTCGAACATTGCCAATTTCCTTCCAGCCCAAACGCTGGAACTGCTTAACACCATCTCTCCTGTGTTAAACGCTGTGAATACAATGATACAATATTTAACCATCATATGTCAAGTATATAACTGAAACAATATCTCTATTTTTCCTTAAGCAGTTCCATAATTTGAATAGTGAACACCTCTTCGTTACTCCTGAAATATATAAACATGCCCTTTTTGCCTCAATAACGCGTGTCATGTCAAAATAAAAAGATGAGTTATCACGAAGGCAACTGTGAACACTATGATATCATTCTATCAAAATTTGCATTTTTCTTTTGAAATAATCTATCCATGATGATTAATCGCTTTGGCCATTAGCTTCGATTATATGTACCCGGTGTGTAAGCCTGTCGAGCAACGCCCCAGTGAGCCCCTCGGAGCCCAGCACTTCAGTCCAGCATGAACGGCAGATTGGTTGTCACAAATAATATTGGTGCGTTTATATGGCAGGATGACAACATCGAACAGTAATTCCGAACCTATTTTATTATAAGTGAAGCAATATTCGCCCAGACCGATGTCAATGATCCTTGCTGGCCGATCCTGGTTTCATCCTGGAACCAGACTTCGATAATTTGTCCGGGTTTTCCTGCCCGACTGTGTGGATAAAAGGGCGTCTTTAAGCTATTGATCCATTGCAGCGGCATAACAGTGTCTGTGGCCAGGATTTGGTTTAAGGCAGGCAAGCCCAAGGCTATAAACTTGACGATCGTAAGCGAAAGGTTGGTCAGGAAATCAGCCAACTTACCTCTGGTAACCATCCCCTGAGTGTCTCACGCTGCTCATCATTAAGCACGTTACTTTGTTGGTCAAATATTTCTTTGTCATACGGCAAGTCAACCAATAGTATTTCTAAAGCCTGAGCTAAATTGGCAGCATCACTTTTAGAAATTTCCTGCCCGTCATTACTATCATACGAACCATCCCAATCTTCAGACCCCCCTCACCATATCGTCATCGCTGTATTCTGCCGGACGAAAGCCATACTTTTTTCAAAAGTTGTTCCTACTTGTCCCAATCATATAACGAGCAACCTACCTTCATCTCTGTAGGGGAAGTTGAACTGTCAACCGCCTTGACAGTAGGAAATAAGATTTATCAACATGTTGATAAAGCAAGGCAGCTTTTGATTTGTGCACAAAAGATAGAAGTGGAGCCATTAAGGAGATTAAAGAGGAGAAAATTTCCAGCAAATGAAAAGAGAATCTTCCTTTCTCTTAAAGTTCAAGACATGTCGTCCTGAACACGAATGCCGACTCGTGTGTCGGCAACAACTACATGTTAGCGGCAAATTATACCGCAACATTAAAGGAAAGGAAGAAGAAAATGTCGGATTCATTAAAATCTCAAATGGACTCATCTAGTCTGGAAATTTCAGAATCATCGGAACCCCAGGTGGTCATCAACTTGGATCTTGATGCACTGCTGAATCAGTTTGGCGGTTTCAAACTTGGCACAGATCAGCAAGATGCCACAAGCCCAGAAGCAGAAAAGCAGCGAAAAGATGGTCATTTTGAAACCATCAAAACACAGTTACAAGCTGAAAACTATGTAGCACCGTTCAAAGTATATAGGGACGGTGACAAGCTTGTAATAATTGATGGAAGACATGAAGAATTCGAAGCAGCAGAATCACTCGGACTCAAGATAACCTACCAACTTTATGATTGCATAAAAAATGTTGATGAAGCCAAGTCTTTCATGATTCTGCAACTGCTTTCAAAGCCTAATTTCAGTGCGGCACAAAGAATGTTCATGGTTCTCAACCTTTCACATGTCTTCAGCACGAAAGGCAAAGCACAGCAAGGCACAAGAACAGATTTGAAACCTGATGTCTTGGAAAGCTTCAAACCCCATAATTCAAATTCGGAATGTGCTAAATTCGCCAATGTGGGTTTGGCTCGATGGAATGAGTTCAAGGCTCTTTGGAATGATCTTCAAAAGCCTGAAGGCAAATGCCATTTGGACAAAGAGAGAGTTAGGGATTTGCTCGAAGGTATTCGCACAGAGCAATTGTCAGTGCATGGTGCTTATGGCAAATTGAGAGATGCCCGCAAATCAAATAAGGAAAGAAACGATTTCAGTAAAAAAAATCCCTTAAAGGCGCCCGTAGCAGTTTCGGTTACGGCTGCGCCAGCCATTTCTAAAGCATCCGGTTCAGATAATGTTGCAACCAATAAGCACATGATGGTGTACCAGAATTTTGACCTCACCAAAAGATATGAAAATACTGTCTCGTGCGGAAACAACATCGATGTTCTCAAAGCATTGCCTGACAACTCCGTTGACATGTGTTTATTTTCACCCGATTACAATGTAAATCTTTCCTATAACAACGAATGTGTTCACCTGCATCTACAACAATAGCAAAATATGGCACACATCCAAATGCTTCACAAGCAGCTGTTGCTTTGTCAAAATTCTCGTTAGATATTGTGAGATAAGTAGTTTCTTTTCCAATATTGCGACTTCTACTTTTAACTGAAATACCCATCACCTCACCAGTGCATGTATTTTTGGCGATGATGTCAATACCCGTATGATCTACAAAAGCACATTCAAAACCGTATTTCGAAAGCCAGTAAAGCACAAGTGCCTCACCAAAATCACCTGTAATTTTTGAATGTCTTGAGCTTTTACTAAGTTCCATAATAACATGCTCTTTTTGGTTTATCACTTTTACCTCAAATCTAAAATACGATGCCTTCATATTTTGACGCACAGCCATGGCAACAATCATCACTGATAGTGCGATCCGAAATAAACTTCTGTTTGCAGTGTTTACAGGTAATCAACTCAGCTTCCCTTGATTTGAACCATCATGCGATCTATCATCAAGCTCTATTATCGATTTCTAGTTTGAACTTTGCACTTTCCACATTCATAGCACATATTTCGCTTTTTCATTATACCTGCTGGTGGAGTTTTATATTTCTTACATGATTTACTTCTTAAAGACGACAATGGAAGTTCCAAGAATTTGATAGAAATCTGATCCTCACCATGTGAATGTATAATTGTGCGTTCGTGCCTCTCTGCAAATGGAGCTTGAGCAGTAGATCCTCCGTATAGGCCACTATTTGATATTATAATATGTTGATACATATGATATCTTAATGCGGTTGCCATGTTGTCGAATAGGTCCACATTCTTATTGAGTGCCGAGATGATATAGCAGTTCGAAACATCTCTTAAATCCGCCGCCAAACGAATATCAGTTGCATCATAACATATTGATGCCGTGATTTTAAAAGGCTTGCAGCCTGGCCTATTTATGTCAACAATCCACTGGCATGGTCGATAACCTTCTAGCCCTATTATGTCCGCTTCATCTTTAGCAAGATGCTGTTTACCTTGTCTTAAAATATCTAATGACCAAGATTCATTCTGTTGATGAGGTATTATCCATATGCCTTCATTTACCAATTTATTTTTCTTTAACGAATGGCAATGATAGATCAAACCACCAAAAATAATGCATTTGTAGTTAATTGCTAATTTAGTCAAACTGTAAACATCTTCAGGATGGATCGATAATTCAGGCAGGACAATTAAATCAACATACTGTGAACCTAATATACTAGGCGTATGTGTCTTCCTCGCCCTAAACATTGAATCAATGCACTTGAGCACTGTCATGAAATGGTTTCTCTGTCTGTGACGAATAGCTTGGTCGTTGATTTCTGGAGATTCTTCCAGTTCTGATGGAGATGGCAAAACAGTTTGCACTAATGCTATCTTGAATCTGTTATTTTGTAATTGGCTTGTTATGGGAAATTCAATAATAGGTAGTAACGAGTGCTTAGCATATGTTTGGGTGAGTATTTTAACTCTCTCATTGATAAGTTTTTTGAATTCGTTAAGCGTTTTAAAATGAATGCCGAAAGAACTACGTATTTCCTGCCCTGGCCACGTTAATAGTATAGAGATTAGCTCAGTAATCCATGGCGAAATAGGAATGTCCGATGTACCAAGCCAACTTCTTCCCATAAACATGCCAAATTGCCTTCGATACCATGTTGTTTTGATGCCATAATACCTACGCTCAATAAGTTTCAGGCTTGGTTCTATGAAGCGATAGCTGCTATCCGCCATACCTGTAATTGCAGATCGCATAAGCTGACCTATGGCTTTTTTCCATCTTAAATTATCTGGTAGCCACTCTGATTGTTTAAATCTGATATCAGTAGTGCCTTTTCGAATCGATACACTTAAATCGCAGTCCTTACATGGATTGCAAATGGCATCCCAATCTTGAGATTCTAATATCAGATTGCTTGGTGATATCATATCCATTGATGACCAAAGAGATGGCCATACCTTTAGTATAGCTGTCACTAGTCTCAGTAAACCAACCTCATGGCGGAAGGGATTTAGTTCTTGATTCGACACATCTAACAGTGAAATAGCGTGCTGTATGCTTTTTTCTTTGGATGTTTTTATGTATGAAGATGCAATTGTTCTGACAGGCCCTTTAGAATATTTCCAAATAGTACTACTTAATTCAGGACATTCAGAAATGACAGTCGACAAGTAGTAATGGCGCATATCTGGAGATGATAAATTTTCCATTAATAGGCACAATGACTTTCCGTATTTTGCCCGATTACCCTGGATACGAAATCCAAGCAAAAGAAGAGCAAATGTGTTTAACAGTTCATCAGAACCACTATGCATTGGCATAGCAATACTATCAGATTTAAGTATTACGTGAAGAGACGAATAAATATTGGCATGTTTCAAATTGATGACAGGCTCGTCTTGTAACGCCAAATAAAGCAGTAATTGTTGCTGTACATACCATGGCAGCGTGTCTGCTTTAAGCATATCCCTTGCAAATACTGATAAGCTATTTCTGAAATCATCAATGTTAACATGGTCTCCACGAGGCAACTCTTCCGCATCATGCACAAAACCAATCTGGGTTGCTCCAGCTCGATATATTTCCGAAATACAATAGTAGCAGGTCATCTGAATATTCTGCGATCCTTTCAAATGTGTCTTGATCAAGTCCAAAACTGTTTTCAGCACTTGGTGGTTTGGGCAAATATCGAAAGCAATACTGAGTAATCTTATATTAGAGGGATCTTCTATGAATTTTGCTACTAACTTTCTTGCAATGATATCCATTTTAGCATCCACATCTGTTCTGGATATTTCTTTGGATGCTTGTTCGTCATTACTAAGAACTCTCACAAGGCGAAGGGTCTTTTTAAGACGATGAGCTGCAAATCTGCGTATTGTATCATTTTTTACATCAGGCTTTAAGTCAACCAAACGGATAATTTCATCATCATCTCGCTTCTTTCGAGTGGCGGCAACGTCTAATAGACCTTGAAGCGTTTCTGTCGTTTCCCAAGCTGTTTGAATATCCATTGGTCCAGATATTTTGTTTTGCGTATGTTCCATAGTCCTTGAAATAGGAAGCTTATTCTCTGTCTGCCAACTGCAAATGAATGAGGTTTTATCCCTGTTTACAAGAAGTCCAGGTGCATTCCGCAATAAGACTTTGTCACTCAACTGAATAAATTGATCGGTTGGCGGACTTTGATCAGACTTATCTGCGACAAGGATGAATCGCATATCATCCACATAGCGGCAATAATCATATACCACCCAATTAGTTTGAGGGATTTTAGTGTCTACCAATCCTGTTATTGCACGATCGAAATCTAATAAAACAATATTGGCAAAAAACCCTGATGCAACAAGGCCTTGTGGCAAAGCCAAAGGCTTACTACTCTCAATTTCCAGGGCGCTGCAAGACTTGATTGTACGTATGCTTTCGGAATCCCACCTCCAAGAAAACAGATTTTGGAAAAACCTAAAAAACTCAGAACATTCACTCTTTGAATGCATGTTAAACAAGGATGCCGTTTTTTCATGCAGAAGTTTTGTATCTACTCGATCAAAAAATTGAGACAAATCCATCTGCACCTCAATCCAACTTTTTCCTTTATTGATCAGATGTTTTTTCCAATAATCAGATCTGCTAATGAAGCGTCTATAATCTTGATAAAACTTGCTATAACAATCCATGTTGCCCCATCCAAAGTGAGCTTCATCGTTGTTCCACGTACAATGGAGTCTATTGCCGTAACTTACCATGCCTGTCTTTCGTATAGCATCATACGCTTGATCAGTTTTCCCCTGACGGGTTTCAGCAATGTCAGCAAGACACATCATACATGCCACAGCAAGTGTCTGCTCTCTGATTGAGACATGTGCCAAAGGCCTTAACCGGGCATTGTCCTCTTCTCGCCAACCCTCATTCTTAACATATTCCAGAGTATTGGCCTTTGGTGCAGGTACAAGTCTTATTTCTGAAGGTCGAAAGTTCTTATGCTCAATAAGCGACCATTCTTTCATCAAAAAAGGCAATCGAATTGTCGATGTATCAAGCTCAAGAGTGTCCGCATACCAGTTATGGCTCCGAACGTATTGTTGCGCCTTTTTCCATGCCTGAATCAAAATGTAATCCTTTTTTAACCATTTGATATCAGGCCCTAATCTTATATTTTGAAAATTTTCCAAGGTTACAAAGTCACTTTCGAATTTAAACGATTGGATTTCATGGTAAAGATTACTTGCAATTTGGCTATGGCAAGCCTAAAAGCGGACATGATTATAACTGTTAGTTGAATTGTGGGCAATGCAATACTGAATTTCTGTATTTACTAAAAATTTTTTCGTAACTTGGCGAAGCCATTTCCGTCATATCTATCGATACCTGGTCGATTCTGGTGCGTCTGGGTCGGGTCTGAATGAGTCGCAACAAAAAAGAGAAGCACTCTTTAAAGTACCTCTCTTTTTCTGGAGGAGGAGGAAGAAAATTGTTTCTAAAAATTCTACGCCATGAGTTGCCCATTGTTCAAAACCGATTTTTGCCATTTACTCAGCCTAGCAGATCATTAGGATCGCCTGCCTCATTCGCCCTCGTTCAGTTATAAAAAGCGATCCTGAGTCACCTTGGTAAGCCTGGGTGGCTCTGGATGGGGCGCAATAAAAAAGAAGCACTCGGTAAAGTGCTTCTCGTTTTAGGGGAGGAGGAAAACTCTTCTAATATCTTTACGCTACTTACCTTCTGCTGTTCATATTTGGGTACTAGAAGCATCCGAAAAGGTTTTCGTTTTCCGCTTTATGTTTTTATCCAAACTGAGTCTGATTGTGATCACAGATTAACTAGGACCTCCTGCCTGATTCATCCCTCATTTTTAATATCAAAAAATGTGTTTTAAAAACAAATCCCAGACAAGAATGGCACACAGTTGGCACTGGCTTCAGGAATGACAAGTACGCCCGTTTGCCGCCAGAGGACAAAATTCGCTCGTTTTTGAGCAGCTTGAGAGGAGGGAAACTGTTGTAAGTAATTGATGTTGAAGGAGTAAAGAAAATGGGCGATTAGGGACTCGAACCCCAGACCCCCTGCGTGTAAAAACGAAGCTCCTCTTGTAAGTTCCTGTCTTTAAATGAGTTATAAGCTGTTTTTGAGCGTAAAAACTGATTACCGACTCATTGCCGACTGGCTGCTAGTTCAATGCCTACTCACAACCCATTGATGATTTACGCTGGATTTACGCCCAAAATCAGGATGATGTAGGCTCATTTTAACCGATCTTCCCCCTTACCCATTCCCCAAACCCTCTCCAAAGGGTGAAATGACATCTTAGACCAGCGTGGATGATGCCGTATTCAGGGCAAATGGACGGCTGGCATGCATTCGAACTAGGAACCACCGTCACTCATGGCTCTTAGAGGTTGCAAAGGTTGTTAAGGGGGTAAAGTTTTCAAAAGTTTTTGACTATACGGCTTCTAGCAGTTTAGGTGTTTTAGGGAAAGTTTTTAGAACTCAACCAACCTTTCCAACCTTAACAACCCAAAATATTGAAAACTCATTAGGTCTGTGAGTTTGTACACAACTTGACGACCTGCAAGATTATTGTTGTCTTTTTCTGCCGTAAATAGGATAATATCCTCGACAATTGAATAATATGAAAGTTAGCTGAACTTTGTGAGCGTTCCAGTTGAAACTGCGAAATTTCAAAAAATCGGAAATGCACATGAGTCAGTGTCCGTTTGCCTTTGGCAAATCGGGCACTGCTTGCGTGTTCCGATTAGGCTTTCGCAGGCCTCAACTGGGCACGAGTGTAGCGGTGCCCTTTATTTTGCGCTTACCAATTTCATCATTTCCTAGGGTTCCGCTAACAACTTGAATTAATGCAGCGTGTTGCTGCATATTTTAGCAGGAGAGAAGAAAATGGTAAAGTTGACAATGATTATGTTCGTTATGGTATCTGTTCCGGTCTTTGCCGGGATAGATAACGGTTTAGTGCTTCACTATGAATTCGAAGGCAATGCCAATGATAGTTCAGGACATAGCTTCAATGGCACCGAGATAGGTGGTCTTACCTATGTTCAGGGAGTAAGCGGATATGCAGGCAGTTTTGATGGCGTGGATGATTATATCGACATCAGCACAAGCTTGGGCGGCTACTCAGCTTTTTCGCAATTCGCCTGGGTCAAAATCAATGCTCTACAATCCTCCAGCAGTTTCATTCAAACATCCAATTGGTATGTAGATGATACGCATGGCAATGATGGTGGTTTCGATTTGGCAGTTGCGGCGGGGAGTTATGTTAAATCATGGATCAACCAACCAGACAGAACAGCTGACTCGGAGATCGCAAATTCGCATGTAGACTTAAATCAATGGTATTTTGTTGGTGTTACATGGGATGGTTCTACTCACCGCATGTATCTTAATGGAACCGAAGTAGCAAGTTCAACATACACCGGTTACATGGGTACTTCGGATAAGAATTCACTAGTTGCGGCCAAACACTATGGTGATGGGCTAACAGGATTTCTGAATGGTAACATCGATGAACTTCGGATTTACAATCGTGCATTGAATACCCAAGAGATTGAGCAGTTGTACACCATCCCTGAACCCGCTACCCTGCTACTGCTATGCTTGGGAGCGGTGGTATTGAGACAAAATCATAAATACTAGAAATCGTGAAAATGGGCAAATATATCGCTATTGCTGTCGTATTGTTTGCTCTACTTCCGGTCATGGCTGCTATGTTGGGACCACTTTTCGTTCCGGTCATATTTGGGCTGGTGATTGTATGGGCAGTGCTGTACCTGTGTTTTCTTGTTATAAAGTGGCTTTTCAGGTTATTCATGTAATTCTTGAAAGTATAGAAAATGCGTCAGACTTTCCTGCTCGTAATCATGTGCAGTTGTATGCTCTCTATGCTTGGTGGAGGATGTACTTACACCGAGAACAAGGACGAACTGGCCGCATGGGTGAAAAGCTCTATAGAAGAGCACATAGCCAAAGACCCTGATTGGGCAGGTTTAGAGGTGGTGGAAATAACATTGGTGAGAGAATCGTTGAACAAATTCAATGGGCTTGCTGAATTCCGATACGATGGTGAAACAGAGTACACAAATGTTATCGTCACTGTTGATGGCGACAGCAAAATATATCAGTGCGAACCTCCCCGAAAGTTGATTATAAAGAGATTAGCTACTTTGGGTAGTTCAGTCAATTAATGCGATCGCAAATTATTTTCACAAGAAAGGAAAATTTATGCCTTCGGCTTTAGCAGTATTGTTCACAATATTACTTCTAGGTTCGTGTATTTTTATTGATGCACTTGCAGAAACAATGCCATTTGTTACCTATGCAATGATATTTATAAGTATAGTATGGGCTGGCATCGATGCATCTAGCATTGAATTGAAGAAATATAAAAACAGCGTAGCCTCAGGGCCGGTTATGCTGGTAATTGGAATGCTCTTGTTATGGCCGATAGTTTTCCCGGCATATCTGGCAGCAAGGTACAGGATAAAGAAAGTTAAGGCAGAGTTGAAGAATGGTACACTGACGCAGAAAGCAATTAGCCCTAACAATCAACTTTGCAGTACTTGTGGCAAACACATTGGTGAAAATAGTAATTTTTGTCCTTTCTGTGGTGTTAGATCAAATTCCGCCACGGAATGTCGCTCTGCTGATACTAATGGCACTCTGTCACAGATTGAAAGACTGGCTGGATTGAAAGACAAGGGGATTCTAACGGAAGATGAATTCAAAAACGAAAAACAAAAGCTATTGAATTCTGCAAGATAGTATACTACTGAAGATTCCTGAATCAATTAGGTGCTGGATGCACTACAGGGTAGGCGCACATAATTATAGCAATCGGACCAATTATAGCATTTAACTATTGAACAGGGTGACTTTCAAACGCAGGGGATTTCTTACTATGCTCCCTGCCAGATGATGGTTTTCATTATTCCGGGGATTCAGTCACGTTGGTGCTTTATACTTGCCTATATTTTCAAAGTTATTGAACATTATTGGACAAACTGGTAGAATCAATGTTTTAGAATTACTCTTATAAGTGTTGATGGAAAATGCCTGAGCAGATAAAACACCAGAACTCGCCGCTTATTCCTAGTGAGACGCTTATCTCTGAGATTCTCACCAGACTCAATAAATTGAAAGCGATAAAAGAAAAGTTTGGTCAAACAGCCTGGCCCTCGTATATAAAAAAGAAAACCACCAAAACGGCAATGAACATAACGGAGCTTATCAATGTAGCATCTGAGTTTGGTGTCTCATTAAGTAAAGAGGAAGTGATCAAGCTTTTCCCGAATTTCGACCAAATCAGCTCTTTAGTCACACTGGATAATATACGTGAGCAGACTAAAATTCCATGTATCCACATCAGAATACCACCGCCACCGGCGGGAGAAGAATCGCTGAGGAATTTTGTTGATTATGTAGAGTCCGCCTTAAAACAAAAAATTGAGACGGCTCAAGGTGAATGGTGGGACAAGCATGTACGACCGTTGATAGATGAAATTGAGCTAGAACTTTTCCCATATTGGCCGTACTTCATACATTATGGCACTTGGCGAGGGATGGAACGTACTTTCATTCGAATGACAATCGAATCGAGAGAGCTTGAAAAATTGTCGGAGGTAATCAAAGAATTTGAAAAATTCAAGCACATGTCTGCCAATCTGAAAGCCAGTGGCCAAAATGTAGATGTCATAGACAAGCAAGAGACTCAGCCACTTGCAATACTGAATGAAGGTGAATGGTCTAACGCTATGTCAAAAAAAGAAATAATCGCAGTGTTGGGCCTAGGTAGCTATTCTAAACTAAACACTTTCTCTAAAAACCATCCGCTTAAGCAAGCAGGAAATCGTCAATTATGGCAGATTCGAATTGACGACATGGACAAGAACATGCGTCAAAAATTCAAAAAAGCCTGATCAAACTGCCTCAAACTCACCAAAACTGGTCAAAACTGATCAAGACTCCGCCTTCAACCACTTTCTTGTAATTTGAAATTAGGTAGGCTCTAAGCCAATCAAATTTTATCTGAGTCTACTACTATTTACAGGAGGTGTTTATGACCAGGTATGAGTGGTTCTTACAAAAAGTTCGTAATCGTGGGGATTGCCTCAGCGTCGAGGAACTTGCCGCTCGAGCCAATGTGGGCGAGGAAGTGGCACGGTCTGCTCTACGTCACGTTGAACCAGTTAGGCTGGGATGCTACTTGGAGAACTGCGTCTATCCAGCTAACGAGGGCATCGAGGCAATCAAACATTATACCAAGACCGGAGGGGCGACTAGATCATGAATATGTTGTTACAAGCTGAATTTCTGGTGAAGCAGGGTTGGTATATAGTTCCCATATGGTCTGTAGATTCTAACGGGCATTGTTGCTGCGGGAATTCTAATTGTACATCGTCAGGCAAACATCCTATAGGGCAATTAGCACCCAATGGACTCAAGAACGCCTCTGATGACCTTACAACTATAAAGAAGTGGTTAGAGTCTATCCCCGATATCAATCTCGGCGTCTGCACCGGCACAGACAGCGGTATCATTGTGCTTGATATCGACCCTGTTCACGGCGGCGAAGAGTCACTTTCAAAGCTCGTCTCCACTTATGGCCCACTGCCGCAGACTGCAACAGTTACGACCGGCAGCGGCGGCAGACATTTCTACTTTAAACATCCCGGCCATGCGGTAAAAAACTCCGCCAGCAAGCTGGGGGCGGGAGTGGATATCAAAGCTGATGGTGGATATGTAGTAGCTCCGCCCAGCATGCATAAAACAGGAAAGTCGTATGAATGGTCGGCGTCGCCGGACACAACGCCTGTCGCACCAGCCCCTGATTGGCTATTGAATCTAGTCAAAGATAAGCCTGTCGCAAAAACAACGCCTACGACAAGTATAGCTCCGGTAACGCCCATACCACAAGGTGAGCGTAACAATGCCCTCGCTTCGTTCGCCGGGACACTCCGCAAACGGGGTTTGGTTGCAAGTGAGATTGCGGAAACTCTAATGGTGCTCAATCTCAG
>MHYA01000146.1:81552-83202 GCA_001825675.1 Planctomycetes bacterium GWF2_42_9
CCATCGGGAAATACCCCGCAGCAGAAACTACCATAACCTTTGCCCTCACCGATCTGGGCAACTCTGAGCGGCTAGTACACTACTACGGTAATCGGCTTAGATTCAATCACGAAACCGGCAAGTGGCTATACTATGATGAAGTCCGTTGGAATCCTGTTGTAGGAAATGCAGCAGTAGTCATTCTAGCCAGCGACACTGTACGGAAAATTATAGCAGAACTGAATTTGACTACAGACCAGAAGAACCTCATAAGTTGGGCGCATAGTTCGGAGTCCGAGCGGTCGATAAAGGCTATGCTGAATTTGAGTCGAGCGATGCCGCCGTTTGCCAGTTACTTGCCGGACTTCGATAAAGACCCTTATCTGCTCAATTGCATCAATGGGACTATCAATCTTAAGACAGGCATGCTACAGGCGCACAACCCTGCTGATATGATCACAAAACTTGCTCCCATAAGATGTCCCGCCAGTGCTGGTGATGCCAAATGCGATCTCTGGTTACGGTGCCTCAACAGGTGGATGTCTGACGACCAAGAGGTGATAAGTTATCTTCAACAGCTTGGCGGAATGTGCCTGACCGGAGATACTTCCAGCCGAGTGTTTCCGATTTTCTGGGGGGTAGGCAAAAATGGTAAGAGTGTCTTTCTTGATACCATTATGGAGCTAATGGGTGATTACGCGACCCCGGCACCGGATGGATTCTTAGCAGATAAGACGTTCGATACACATCCCACAGAGATCGCAGACCTCTTTGGCAAGCGGCTTGTTGTGGCGGCTGAAACAAAAAAGAACATGAAATTAAGAACCGCGTTGGTGAAAGCGCATACAGGTGACACGCGGCTGAAAGGCCGATTCATGCGGCAAGATTACTTTTCGTTTCCGACGACGCACAAGATAATTCTGATGACCCAGAACCTGCCCATCATCGATGAAACCTCTGACGCGATTTGGGACAGGGTTCATGCCCTCCATTGGAAAGTGCGTATTCCTGATAACGAGCAGGACACAAGGCTAATGGAAAAGCTCAAACAAGAGTGTCCCGGGATTATGGCTTGGCTTGTCCAAGGCTGTTTAATGTGGCAACAGGTGGGCCGCCTCAAGCCGACAGCATCAATAGTCCAGACCAATCGGGAATACCGTGAGGATGAAGACCTCTTGAAGGAGTTCATCGAGCAGACTTGTATCTTTGGTGCTGATCTCTTTGTACCGAAAGGCCGACTCCGCAACTTATATGATCAATGGGCAGAGGCAAACAGCGTTAAATATACACTTGGGGAGCGATCATTCAACGCCTATCTAAGGGAAAAGGGCTGTAAGGATGGCCAAAAGCGGATTGAGAATAAGAATCTTAAATGTTGGTTTGGAATCGGACTCCAGTCCCAAGAAATGCCAACGGTATAAAATGGAGAACGCAACCAGAAACCACAAGAAACCACATTTCCAGATTGACCCTTAAAGGCAAAATTTAGCATCAATGCGATTTTTGAGGGAATGTGGTTTCTGGTTGCGAGGAAGACAAGAAGAATTGGTAATGTATGAGACAAAACATAAGTGAGAGTTACACGCAAGTCTATTGCTCCTTGCTCTGTGAGTTGGTTTGAGGTCAGAAGTGGAAGTTCCAGAGAATTTGCAGATATACGGCACGGTTTCC
>MHYA01000147.1:215-322 GCA_001825675.1 Planctomycetes bacterium GWF2_42_9
GTCCATGTAGGCCGTAGCGATACCGGTTACGGTATTCGTCACACCGGGACCAGACGTCACCAGAGCGACGCCAACCCGCTGCGAGGAGCGTGAATAAGCGTCCGCTG
>MHYA01000147.1:358-803 GCA_001825675.1 Planctomycetes bacterium GWF2_42_9
GTTTAACCTGATCCTGCTTGAAAAGGGCGTCGTAAATGTGCAAAACGGAACCACCCGGGTATCCGAAAACACAATCGACCTTTTCTTCTTGCAGGCACCTGATTACAATTTCTGCACCGCTGATCATCATTCTTGAGCCCAAAAAAGCTATCGCGTAAAAGGGCGTAACCTTAATCGACCGACCATTTTCGGTCAAGGTTTCCCGGCATTTCCCTATAATGCTCAAGAACTTTCGGAAGAGACGACCCTGTCATCCCCCCAACAACTTTCCAGCTTTCTTGAATCCGTCGAGCGCCGCGCCTTTAAGCAGGCGATGTTTGCCGTTCACGATGAAGATGCCGCGTTGGACATCGTTCAGGACTCCATGCTCAAACTGGCGGAAAAGTACGGCGACCGGCCAGACGCGGAGTACCCGATGCTCTTCCAGCGAATTCTGCAGAACACG
>MHYA01000147.1:870-995 GCA_001825675.1 Planctomycetes bacterium GWF2_42_9
CGATGAAGATGATGCCGGCCCGAGAACACCGGAAAGCAAGCTACAACAGGCCCAGACGCTCAATCTGATTGATGATGAAATAAAAAAATTACCTGCACGTCAACGCGAAGCTTTCCTCATGCGTT
>MHYA01000147.1:1071-1150 GCA_001825675.1 Planctomycetes bacterium GWF2_42_9
GCGCGCCACTCACGCGCTGGCAGCCGCCCTGTCGGCAAGAGGTATAAAACTATGAACGAAGAACGCTACGCATATCGAA
>MHYA01000147.1:1230-1327 GCA_001825675.1 Planctomycetes bacterium GWF2_42_9
CGGCGCCGGAATTCTGTCATTCCGGACGAGCCCCTACATCCCGTATATCAAGCAGATTCTTGCAGTTGCAGCCTTGCTGCTCGGCATGTGGATATCT
>MHYA01000147.1:1389-16377 GCA_001825675.1 Planctomycetes bacterium GWF2_42_9
CGACGACCTTCCTCCCGATGCTTTCCTGGATAACGACTTCTTCGAATGGTTAAAAGACGACTCCTCGGAGGAGTAATCCTCTGGTTTTGCCTGACTGCCGTCATTGCCATAGAACCGCCGACAACGGCCAGCAACTGTTTTATGCCGAGCTTATCCAAAAGCAGCTTTTGGACTTTCACCATATCCGCTATTGTAATCAGTGGAAAATCCAGATTATAAGGTTTGCCCGTTTTAGGATTGATGCTTGATGGCCCGGTCGTACCAGTACAACTGCCTAGGAAATTCGAGCATATAACATAAAATTTGTTCGTATCTATCGCTTTGCCCGGCCCAATCATTATATCCCACCAGCCGGGTTTTTTGTCTTCTTCGCTGTTGAAGCCAGCCGCGTGGGCACTTCCGCTTAGGGCATGGCAAATCAAAACCACATTATCACCGGTCTGGTTTAAACTGCCGTAAGTTTCGTAAGCAACGTCAACCGGAGCTAAAGTTTTACCGCTAACCAGCTTAAGAGGGCTTTCTTCTCCAACCACTCTGGTCATTTGCGTTTTGACTATGCCAACTGAATTGTTTTGTATATCTGCCATTTTACGCCTTTTCACAACATCCTTTGTTATTGTGAAAAATTCACATTAACTAAGTAGTTCGTAATTATATATAAACGTTGGGAGTATGCAAATCTTCTTTTTTGACGCATATTATTCATTTTTTGATAGACACAAACGTACAAAAACAATATACTGCTTGGAATAAATCACTTCGGGGCAAAAAAATAGTGAGGTAAAAAATGAACAAAATTCTTCAAATAGATGTGGAGCAAATTTGTAAGACCTGTGGAAATGACCGAACGAAAATGATGGATATCGTTCGAGCCGTTCAAGACAAATACGGCCAGGTCAGCGACGAGGCTATTAACATCATTGCCAAATGCACCAAATGTAATCGCGTCGAAGTCGAAGGTCTTGTAACATTTTACGCTTTCTTTTCCAAAAAACCCAAAGGCAAAGTTACCATTCGTTTATGTAATGATGTTGTAGACAAAATGTCCGGCTTGGAAAGAGTCGAGCAGGCATTTAAAAAGGAACTCGGCATCAATTTCGGTCAAACCACTTCTGACGGCATATCGCTCGAATATACTCCCTGCATTGGAATGTGCGATCAGGCTCCAGCCGCACTGGTAAATGATGAAGTGATTACATATCTTTCAACGGATAAAGTAAAAGAACTCGTTGAGGATTTGCGAAAGCATTACGACCCGAACAAAATAATGCACCGGTTAGGTGATGGCAATAACGCAAATATGCTTGTTCATTCCTGTGTTCATAACGGCATAAGGAAAAAGGGCGGAGTAATATTGGGTGATTATAAAGCCAATGAAGGATTGCGAAACGCCCTTGCCATAAGCCCGGTCGAAGTTATCAACGAAGTTAAAAACGCAAGACTTCGCGGCCGAGGCGGTGCAGGATTTCCCACCGGAATGAAATGGCAGTTCACGCGCGCCGCTGAAGGTACAAAAAAATACATACTCTGCAACGCCGATGAAGGCGAACCCGGCACATTTAAAGACAGAGTCATACTTACAGAACGCGCGGATTTGCTCTTTGAAGGTATGGCAATCGGCGGATACGCTATCGGAGCACAGCAGGGAATTCTTTACCTGCGAGCCGAATATAATTATCTGCGTAAATTGCTGGAAAAAATATTAGACGATAGAAGAAGCAAAAATCTTCTGGGCAAAAATATCCTCGGCAAAAAAGGTTTTGATTTCGATATTACTATTCAGATGGGTGCTGGTGCGTATATATGCGGAGAGGAAACGGCCTTGATCAGCTCTTGTGAAGGCTTGCGAGGCGACCCGAAAACCAGACCGCCCTTCCCTGCTCAAAAAGGCTACCTGGGCAATCCATCAGCGGTCAATAACGTTGAGACATTATGCTGCGTTACACGTATTATGGAAATGGGCGCTGCGTGGTTTGCAGAACTAGGTTCAAAGGGAAGCCCAAGCACAAAATTACTAAGCATTTCTGGCGATTGCAGATTGCCGGGCGTTTACGAATTTCCATTCGGAATAAAGGTCAGCGACTTGCTAAAAGAAGTTGGCGCTGAAGACGCACAGGCCGTTCTTGTCGGCGGTCCAAGCGGCCAGATAATCGGCCCAAATGAATTCCGCCGAACTATTTGCTACGATGATTTGGCGACAGGCGGCGCGGTTGTAATCTTCGGGCCGCAAAGAGATATGGTCGAAATCGCGGCCGAATATATGGAATTCTTTGTAGAGGAAAGCTGCGGCTTCTGCACGCCTTGTAGAGTTGGAAACGTTCTGCTGAAAAAATATCTCGATAAAATTTTAGACGGCAAAGGCGAACCGCAGGATTTAGATTTCCTTCAGAGTCTCGGCGAAAGCATAAAAGTTACAAGCAGATGCGGTCTGGGGCAAACTTCGCCAAATCCGGTATTAACGACATTGAAAAACTTCCGCCCCTCTTACGAAAAGCGAGTAAAGGAAGCGACCAACGGTTTGCAGCCATTGTTTGATATCAAAAAAGCACTTGTACCGGCTGAAGAGATCGCGAAACGAAAATCCGAAATATTCAACGCATAAAGGATATTATAATGAACGGCAAAATAACCTTTACGATTGACGGCGTGGAGATAACAGGCAAAGAAGGTCAAACCATTATGCAGGCCGCCGACGACGCGGGAGTTTATATTCCACGGCTTTGTTATCATCCGGCAGTCCAGGCACACGGAAGTTGCCGTGTTTGCACCGTTATAGTCAACGGCAAACCGCAGACCGCATGCACCCAGCCGATTACCGAAGGAATGATTGTAGAAAACGAAACGCCCGAACTCAAAGAACACCGCCGAAATCTCGTTGATATGCTATTTATCGAAGGCAATCATATGTGTATGTTCTGCGAGCGAAGCGGAAATTGCGAATTGCAGGCGATGGCCTATAGATTAGGTATTCTGGCGCCGAAGTATCCGTACTTTTATTCCGATAAGCCTGTTGATTCAACGCATAAAGAGATTTTCCTTGAGCTTAACAGGTGCATTTTATGCGGCAGATGTGTTAATGCTTCGCGCGACGTTGACAAAAAAGGCGTTTTCGAATTCGTAAACAGAGGACTCAATAAACAAATTGCTGTAAATTCGCAAACCGGCCTTAAAGATACCAATATGAGCGCAAAGGACTTGGCTGCGCAGATATGCCCTGTCGGTTCCATAAATATCAAGGGAACCGCATTCGCAATACCGGTTGACAAGAGATTATACGATAAAGAACCTATAGGTTCTGATATTGAAGCAAAAAGGAAATAAAAATGGCTAAACCTAAAATCGCAACGGCATCGCTTGCAGGCTGCTTTGGCTGTCACATGTCGATCCTCGACATTGACGAGAGAATCCTCAAACTGATCGAACTTGTGGATTTCGACAAATCGCCAATAGACGATATAAAGAATTTTACGGGCAGATGTGCCATTGGTCTTATCGAAGGCGGCTGCGCAAACGAAGATAATGTGCACGTGCTTCAGGAATTCCGCAAACATTGCGATATTCTGGTATCTGTCGGAGATTGTGCTATTAATGGCGATATACCAGCGCTGCGGAATACGATTTCATTAAAAGAATGTCTCGATGAAGCATATTTAAACGGTCCAAGCGTTCACAACCCTGAAAATATTATTCCAAATGATAAAGAGCTGCCGTTGTGTTTGGATAGAGTTTATCCCTGCAATGAAGTAGTAAAGATTGATTATTTTCTGCCGGGCTGCCCCGCTAATGCTGAAATAATCTGGCAGGCACTGCTGGCGATATTGAATAACAAGCCGCTCGATTTACCCTACGAAATAATCAAGTACGATTGATAATAGTCAGCCCACCCATTTATTCGGGGGGTTCAAAACTTAATGTTGGAGTGATAACGTGAGCACAAAAAGAGTCATAATAGAACCGGTAACAAGAGTAGAAGGACACGGCAAAGTTTCTATTCTGCTTGACGAAAACAACAAAGTTACGCAGGCGAGATTTCATATCGTTGAGTTCCGCGGTTTTGAGCGGTTCATTCAGGGCCGACCTTATTGGGAAGTGCCTGTTCTTGTGCAAAGACTTTGCGGAATTTGCCCTGTAAGTCATCATTTAGCGGCTGCCAAAGCGATGGACAAAATCGTCGGCGTTGATATACTGCCGCCGACAGCGGAAAAAATGCGAAGACTAATGCACTACGGTCAAATGTTCCAGTCGCACGCATTGCATTTCTTTCATTTGTCCTCACCAGATTTATTATTCGGCTTTGATGCAGACCCGATGATAAGAAACGTTATCGGCGTCGCAAAAAAATATCCAGACCTTGCCGTTCAGGGCGTTATGATGAGAAAATATGGTCAGGAAATCATCAAGGCGACGGCAGGCAAAAAAATCCACGGCACAGGCGCGATTCCGGGCGGTATAAACAAAAATCTTTCCATTGAAGAAAGAGATGTTTTCTTAAAAGACATTGACCAAATGTACAAATGGGCAAGAGGCGCGTTGAAAATCGCAAAAGATTATACAGTCGCTAATCTTGAAAAGCTAAAACCGTTTGGCTCTTTCGATTCAAACCATTTGAGCCTTATCCGCAAAGATGGCGCAATGGATTTATACCACGGCAATTTGCGTGCGATCACTGCTGACGGCAAGAAAATTTTCGACCAGGTCGATTATTCCAAATATCTCGATTACATAATGGAAGAAGTAAAATCGTGGTCGTATATGAAATGGCCGTTTATAAAATCACTCGGCCCCGAAAAAGGATGGTATCGTGTCGGCCCGCTGGCAAGAGTCAATACCTGCGATTTCATCGACACTCCCGAAGCTGAAGCTGCGCGAAAAGAATTTATGGCCGTTACAAATGGCAAACCGAATAATATAACGATGGCTTTTCATTGGGCAAGAATGATCGAACTCCTGCATTCGATTGAGAAGATCAATGAACTTTTGAACGATAAAGATTTGCAGGGAACAGACCTCGTCGCCAAAGGACAGCGAAGAGATGAAGGCGTAGGTCTTATCGAAGCGCCGCGAGGCACGTTGTTCCATCATTATAAGATAAATGAAAACGATCAGATTGTAATGGCTAATCTGATTGTTTCAACTACGCATAACAATGAACCGATGAATATGGCTGTACGGAAAGTCGCCGCCGACCATATCAGCGGTGCTCCCAAAATCACAGAAGGCCTGCTAAATCATATTGAGGTAGCGATCAGAGCTTATGACCCGTGTTTATCCTGCGCGACCCACGCGATGGGAAAAATGCCGCTGAAAGTTACGCTCTATGATTATCAGGGCAACGCGATAGAAACTAAAACTAAAGATTAATACCTCTGTGGCTAAATTCAATAAAATCCTGCTGATAGGATTTGGCAATCCCGCCTGCGGCGATGACGGGCTAGGCCCGGCACTTGCGGAAATGATTGAAGCCAGAAATTTGCCCGGCGTTACGGTTGATTGCGATTATCAGTTGACAGTTGAAGATAGTAATCAGGCGGCTCAAAACGATGTTGTTATTTTTGCAGATGCTTCGGTAAATTGCCGCGAGCCGTTCAGCTTTGAGCCTGTGATTGCGAAAGAAAGCGAAAGTTTTTCGAGCCATAGCGTTGAGCCTTGCGAGGTAATGGCTCTGGCAGAAAAACTTTTTAATTCAAAGGCAAAGGCGTATATACTTTGCATCCGAGGTTATGATTTTGAGCAGTTTAAAGAAAATATGACCGAAAAAGCAAAAAGCAATCTTGTAAAAGCTGTTGCATTTATTGAAAATTTGCTAAAGACGAAAAATTTTAATATAGTTTCCTGTGATTAAAGGAGATTTCAATGCAGGATAAAAAAACTGTAATTATGGTTATAGACGACGACCCTGATTTCATTGCGGCAATGAGGCCTGTACTTGAATCGGCCGGTTATATTATGAAAGAAGCCGAAAGCGCCGAACAAGGCCTGAAAGTATATAAAAATATAAATCCTGACATTATCCTCGTCGATTTAATGATGGAAGAAGTCGATTCAGGCACAAACTTTGTCAAAGAATTAAAACTGCTTGGCAACAAAGCCCCTGTTTTCCTTCTAAGCGCCGCCGGCGATCAAATGGCTTTTCTTGTGGACTATGCTCAATTAGGTTTCGCGGGCGTATTTCAAAAACCAGTCGATCACCACAGGCTTTTGAATGTAATCAAAGCAAAGTTGAAATAATTTTAATCCGCTACAATTTCAACTCTGCATTTTTCAATAGCCGACATAAATTCCCTGCCGTAGCTTTTCTGGATTATCCTGCTGTCCAGCACGACAATAATGCCTTTGTCGGTTTTGCTGCGTATTAGTCTGCCAAATCCCTGTTTGAATTTTATAATCGCCTGCGGAAGTTGATAAGAATAAAACGGATTTTGCCCCGCGGCCTTTAAATGCTCGATTCTTCCCTCTATAAGCGGATGGCTCGGAACAGCGAACGGAAGTTTCGTGATAATTACATTGCTCAAAGCCTGCCCCGGCACATCAACGCCCTGCCAGAAACTATCCGTGCCGAAAAGTACGCACTTGCGGTCAAGCCGGAACCGCCTTAATAATTCCGTTCTGTCTATTCTGCTGTTATGAATCAGCAGTTCAAATTCATTTTCAGTGAACCAATCAGAAAGCATCTCGGCAATTGTTTCCAGCATCTGAAAACTCGTAAAAAGTACGAACGCCCTGCCTTGAGTCTGCGAAACATATTTTTTGATCTTTTCAGCCGCCTCATTTAGAAAAGCAGGCGAATCAGGCGAAGGCATTTCAGATTCGATATACATCGTAACCTGATTTTCATAATCAAAAGGCGAACCAAGTTTTAACTGCTCGAATTTTTCCAGCCCTATTCGGCTCGCGAAATAATTAAATCCGTTTTTTTGCGAATCGTTTCCGCAGCAGAGAGTCGCACTCGTAAGAATCACAGACTCAAATTTATCGAACATACATCTTTTTATATCGATGCCAGGATTTATCGGCGCACTTCGCAGCGTTACAGGATTTCTGGCATTTTTTTCAGACACCTCCACCCAGTAAACATCAGAATTTTTCGAGCATGCAAGAAAATTCTGAATATCATCTTGCAGCGCCTTTAGCAAATCCGCAAAACGCATAAACTCAAACCGCTCATCCTCATCATCTTCGGAATCTTTAGCCAAACTACCGATAGCAAGCCGCAGTTTTTTTATCGATGGCGAAAGGCAATCCGCAACGAAGTCTTTTTTGATTCTCCCGTTGCCCCGATTTTTCTCGAACCATTTCTGAACAGACTCAAAAAATCTTTTCGCGTTTTTATCGCATTCTTTTACAAGTTCAATTTCTCTCCCGCTTGATGTCGTGGCAAGCAGACCCTTTTTAGTCGAAGTATTATACAAACTGTTTAACAAGAAATTTACCCGCCATTGGCTTACATCGATCCCAAAATGTTCCTGCGCGACGTTTTCGATATTATGAGCTTCGTCAATTATCAAATATTTATAATCCGGCAGTATCGAAACATCCTCTTCACGCAGCGCAAGATCGCTGAACAAAAGCGCGTGATTGGCTACTATAATATCAGAAGTCGCAAGCCTCCGGCGATTCTTCCAATAAAAACATTTTTCAAAATTCGCACATTTCCTCGCTTTGCAGTTTCCGTGCTCGCTCTTAACAGCGTTCAAAACCGCCGGGGAAGGCACAAAATCAAGCTCATTAAATAATCCTTCTTTGCTCTGCGAAGCCCAGGTGTTTATACGCAAAAGCTCATCCATCGAAGCATCGAAAAGCCCCTGCTGTTTTCGTCTGGCAAATTCAAGCCTTCGCAAACATAGGAAATTATTCCGACCGCGCGCAAGCGAAGCATTAAAACATCCGCCAAGCGCCTTGGCAAGAAATGGAATGTCTTTATTAACTAATTGTTCCTGGAGAGTTATTGTGAAGGTGCTGATGAGGACTTTGCATTTTTGACGAACGGCCGCGTCGATTGCGCAAACAAGATACGCGAAACTTTTCCCAATTCCCGTTCCGGCTTCGACCGCAAGATGCTGCTTTTTAATCAGCGACTCCTGAACAGCTTGTGCCATTTGAGATTGCTGCGGCCTGTTTTCAAAATCATGAAAACAGTTTGCCAGCTTTCCCTGCGGCCCAAAAACATCTTCTATACTAAATCCTTCTGCCAATTTTTACTTCCGCTATTGATTATCTATAACATCTTTCAAGGTTTTTACCGCCTCGTTATCAGGCAGTTTATCCGAAGCGGCATCAATCGCATCTTTCGCCTGTTCGGGTTTGCCCAACTGGTTGTAAACATACGCAAGTAAAAACTGCAATTCAGGAGAATCGGTTCGTTCGATCCATTTATTGACATCAGAAATTCTGCTTTCAAGTTTGTCCTTATCAGGTATCATCGCGTTAAGGTCAACTCTTACAGCCGCATAATCGGGATACATATTTATCGCCCGCATCAAATAATACGCACTGCTCATATATTCGCCGCTTGCGAACAATGCGTGCGATCTGCCTGCATACGCAAATGGGTCGGAAGGATTATAAATGCTCGCCAGCGTATATGCGTCGGCGGCACGATAATATTGACCTTTTTGCAGGTAATCTTCGGCGGCAATCATATATTGATTAAATTTTGTCTTTGATTTTGTGGCAAATGTCTTGTGCACGCCTTTAAGAGCTTCGGCTGTTTCTTTATCAATTTCAGCAAGTTCGCTCTTGGATTTATCTTTTTCAGGCTGCTCTTCCTGTGGTTCGTTAGCTTCCTTAGCTATTTGCTGTTTTTTCCTCTCGCGAAGAGTCTTCTCACTTTGCTCAAGCATTAACTCATACAAGCTTTTTTCCTTGCTCTTCAACGCGACATCTGGAATCTGCCCGATTTTCTGCGGCTCATTTCTTTCAAAAGTGGTTTTTTGGGGCTCCTGCGGCTGCTGTATTTTAGAAGTTAAATTTTCTTCTTTGGTCTGTTCTTTTGCTTTTTCTACTTCCTCTGTTTTAGTTTCAATCTTTTTTTCTCTGTCTGTTTCTTTAGATTTTATTCTTTCTAATATGTCCTGCAATTCTTTCGGATCTTCCTGACTTTTATAACTATACTTAACAATCTTTTCCAAATCAGCAGGGTTAGTATACGACAAAGGCCTTGAGAGAGTATATTGATATTGCGGGACATTCAGGATTGAATCCTTCCGTATCGGTGCCGGCTTAGTTTGAATCAGTGTAGTGGGAAAATCGCCCGTACCGCCTGTAGTTCTTATCGGCGAATATGTTATCAAACCGGGTGCGCCGCCGCGTCTTATTAGTGAAGTGGCCGTGCGCGCCGGAGTATAATATGGCTGCGGCAAATAAGGCTGACTTGATCCAAGATTTACCGGTGCTGTCTGACGCAAAAAAGTATTAAATGAATCAACTGCGGTGCTTGTCCCAATATCGGTTTCCGACCTGTAAGGAACAAACCCTCTGAATTCTTTTCCGCCGCTGACATTACCCGTTATTATATCATTGCCGTTCAAATTGATTGGGTTAGGAGATCTTCTCAAGCCGCTCTGAAGACTGCTTTGCGGTACTCTGGGATTTCCAATAGGACTTTCAATCGCAAAACACACACTGCTAATAATCAGAATGATCAGTAATTTTTTCATTTTTTTGCCCTCTCGGAAATTCTGTATTTCGGCTTCTGTGCCCAATTCAGTTTGCCCGCCAGCGTATCCCATTGTGTCTGGAAAGGATTATTGACAACAAGAAAAGACCCATTATGTTTTTCAATCGTAATCACATCATCAATTTGCAAAGAACACAAAATTTCGCCGTCGAGAATTATCGTTGTTCCTTCGTTTAATCTCTGGGGATAAATCGCGATTTTTTTTTCGGCATCTATAACTATCGGTCTAAAGCTCAAAGTATGCGGACATAATGGCGTAATTACAATGGCAGACAATCGTGCCGATAGAATCGGGCCGCCCGCAGATAAATTATACGCTGTAGAGCCGGTAGGTGTTGATATTATAATACCATCGCCTATACAGTCCGCCAGGCTTTGCCCCTGCACCATCATTTTCAAATCTATCATATTGAATTTCGGCCCAGCGGTGATCACGACCTCATTTATCGCGGTAGAAACAATTTTCTCTTTTTTATTTCTGGTTATAGTACACTTCAAAACCATTCTTTTTTCAATCAGGCTTTTATCTGTAGTTAGCCTTTTAAAATGTTTTTTTACCTGATTTAGACTGAATTCCGCGAGAAATCCCAGTTTGCCGACATTGATTCCTATGACAGGGACATTGTTTTCACTCAAATCCCTTGCCGCCGAAAGTATCGTACCGTCCCCGCCAAAAACAAAAGCGTAATCCGCTTCTTGTAAAAGATTATTTAAACAATCGCCCTGATAGCAGTTCGCGAGAACTTTAGCTTTACCTTTTACAAATCTTTCAAAGCTCTGGATTGTTTCAAAAACTTTTTCTCGTCTTTTATCACCGAAAATTAAAATTTTTGGCTTTTTCATTTTTGCAAATCTTTAACCGTTTTTATTATTGTTTCCGCGTCGATTCCGACAGCTTTAATTTGATGCTCACGACTGTCGACGTTTATATAATCATCAGGAACACCAAGAATTCTTATGTTTTTGGTATTCGTGCCCGCTTTGGCCGCTGCTTCAAGAACAGCCGCTCCAAATCCGCAAGCAGTATAATGATCCTCAACCGTGATAATACTATTATCGGCATTTAACATCGAAAGAATATTATCATCTAGTGGTTTCGCAAATCGTGCGTTTATAACTGTAACATCGATATTATCGGCCTTTAAAACCTCTGCCGCCTTCAAAGCCTCAAATACTATACTTCCATACGCCAGAATAACAATATTGCCGCTCCCGCTTTTTAAGGTCAGACTCTTACCCAATTCGTAAGGTTTCGAGAAAACGTCGGGCAAAATATCATCCTGCACATCTTCTTTCGGGTATCTTATTGCGACCGGATTTTTCGAATTATTAGCGAATTTTAGAGCCGCTTCCAGTTCGATTCCGTTTGCCGGAGCAAGAAGAATCATATTCGGCATCATACGCAAAAAGCCGATATCCATTAGTCCGTGATGAGTAGGGCCATCAGCACCAACAAGTCCCGCTCTGTCTATACAAAATATTACCGGCAAATTCTGCAGCGATACTTCCTGGAAAATCTGGTCATAACTTCTCTGCAGGAAAGTCGAATAAATACAGACGAAAGGCTTTAATCCCATTTTCGCCTGCCCTGCCGCGATATCTACCGCAACCGATTCTGCAATTCCAACATCGTAATAACGTGATTCGAATTGCCGTCTGAACTTCATAAGACCTGTTCCATCCGGCATTGCCGCTGTTATAGCGATTACTCGTTCATCGTCTTTGGCAAGTTTGACAATCACATCAGAGAAGATGCTCGTAAAACTTTTCCCGCATGAAGATGGAATTTCGATTTCGCCGTTGATTTTGAACGGCCCCGTTGAATGAAACTTCGTAGGATTATCGTCAGCGGGCGTAAAACCTTTTCCCTTTTTAGTATAAACATGCAAAACCGCAGGCCTGTTCAAATGCGACATCGCCGTGAAAAGCTGAATCAGCGAAGCGATATCGTGCCCGTCAACCGGCCCAAAATATGGAATGTTCAAACTTTCGAAAAGCCTGCTTGGAGTGATTGCCATACGGAGAGTTTGCTTGAAGGATTCCAAAGCGCCTTCGACTTTTTTCCCAACAACTGGAAAATGGTCAAGAATCCTGTTTGTTGTGTTTCGCAAATCTTCATACTTATGGCTCAATCTTACTTTCGACAAAAATCTCGCGATAGCTCCCTGCGATACATCGATTGCCATAGAGTTATCGTTCAAAACAACAAGCATTTGCCTTTTTACCAGTCCAAGATTATTCAACGCTTCAAAATTGGCGCCGTTAACAATGCTTGCATCGCCGACGAACGCGACGATCTTGTCGTTATTCTTTTGCTGCTGGCACGCAAGCGCAAGCCCCAATGCTGTGGGTATAGACGTCCCTGCGTGCCCAACGGAAAATTGGTCATATTCGCTTTCCGCAGGCGATGGAAAACCGCTGATGCCGTCTTTTTGCCTTAGCTTTTCGAATTTATCTTTTCTGCCCGTAAGTATTTTATGCGTATAACATTGATGCCCTACATCCCAGACGAGTTTGTCTTTCGTAAAATCGAAAACATAATGCATCGCGATCGTAAGTTCCAGCGCACCGAGATTGCTGGCCAGATGCCCCCCGCTTTTGCTTACTGAATATGTAATGAAATGGCAAATCTCCGATGCGAGTTTATTCAACTGCGGAATCGAAAGAGACCTAATGTCCTGCGGATAATTTATTTTATCTAGCAATTCATATTGCATACTCTGCATATTTTATTTCGTCCTGTTTATAATTTCAAAAGCAAGTGCTCTTAGAATTTGTGCCTTTTCCCCAAAAGATGACAAATTTTCAATCGCCTGCGAAACAATTTTTTCAGATCGCTTGCGTGATTCTTCCAAACCGAACAATGCCGGATATGTTACTTTCCCTTGTATCGAGTCTTTGCCCGCCGTTTTGCCAAGCGTATTAGTATCTGAAACAACATCAAGTATGTCGTCAGCGACCTGGAAAGCCAGCCCAAGATTCAAACCATATTCGGCAAGGCATTGTTTCTGTTTTTCATCGGCTCCGCCTGCTACCGCCCCCAAACTCGTTGAAGCCTGAAACATTTTAGCTGTCTTATTAATATGTATTGACTCCAGTTTTTGTGCGTCAGGTTTTGAATTTTCCGCTTCCAAATCGTCCATCTGGCCGGCGATCATACCGGCAGGCCCTGCCGCCTGCGCCAGAATTTTCACCATTTCCGCCGCCTTTTGAGATGTACTCATATTCCGGGCGAAAGTTTCAAACGCCATAATCATCAATGCATCGCCCGCTAATATCGCAGTCGCTTCATCAAACGCCTTATGACAGCTTGGTCTGCCTCTGCGGAAATCGTCATCATCCATCGCGGGCAAATCATCGTGAATCAGCGAAGAGCAATGCATCATCTCGATAGAAGTTGCCGCATTTAATGCGTCATCGTTTACCTTGCCTGAAACAAGTTCACAGCACAAAAGCACTAACGCCGCCCTGACCCTTTTACCGGGAGCAGCAAGGACATACTTTATCGCTTCGTTCAATTTCGGCTGAATACCCGTCCATTGGCTAAGTATGCCATCTATTTTGCCGTTGACTAACTCCGCCTTGTCTGCCAAGTTTTTTTTAATATCTACTTCAAACATCTTTAATCAATCTTAAATATAGCGTTTTTACGTAAACGTGTTATTATACCTTATCTTAAGTTTGGGTACAGTTAAATACCTGATAGACAATAAAAAGCGGCAAAACAAAGTGTAAGCCATTAAAAAGCAATTACTTACCGCTGATTTCAAAAAAAAACATTATGACAAAAAATAAAATCCTGATTCTTGGTGTTACGGCAGGCGGAAAGGGCAAATTAGCCTTTGAATTGGCTAAAAAACTCGAAGCTGAAATTATCAGCATAGATTCTATGAAAGTCTATCGCCGAATGGATATCGGAACAGCAAAACCCTCGAAAGAAGCTCGCAACCAAATCAAGCACCATTTAATAGACGTAGTCGAACCAAGCGAACCATTCAGCGTTGATACATTTTTGAATCTGACCGACCAGGCCGTCAAAAATATCGAATCCAATGGCAAACCTGTTGTCGCCGTTGGCGGAACAGCAATGTATATAAAGGCTCTTCTCTACGGCCTCTTTGAAGGCCCCGGAACGGACGAAACCATCCGCGCAAAATTAAAAGAGCAAATCGCATCCGAAGGTCTGGAAGAGATGCACAAAAAACTTACCGCAATCGATCCGGAAGCCGCAAGCCGAATCCATCAAAACGATGAGAAACGCATAATCAGAGCGTTGGAAGTCTATGAACTCACGGGCAAACCAATTTCTTCTTTTCAAAACCAATTTTCATCACAGCCCAACGACGATTGGTTCGTTATAGGCCTGCAAAGAGATAAAGAGGACGCTTCGCACCGCATCAACACGCGAGTCAAAAAAATGGTCGAGATGGGGCTTGTCGATGAGGTAAAATCGCTGCTTGCGGAAGAAAAACCATTAAGTATGCAGGCAAAATGCGCTATCGGCTATGCCGAAATTATAGATTATCTCGAAGGCAAAGAAACGCTCGAAAAAGCAGTTGAGCAGATAAAAATAAATACCCGAAGATTCGCAAAAGCACAAAGAACTTGGTTTAAAACGTTCAGATTTGTGAATTGGCTCGACCTTGCGCCAGATGATACCGTAGAGCAAGTTCTCGACCGTGCGTTGAAACTTATAAAATAACGGAAGGGAGAGGATTCGAACCCCTGGTACGTTGCCGCACAGTGGTTTTCAAGACCACCACCTTAAGCCGCTCGGTCACCCTTCCAGAGTTCGGTTAATTTACCAAAAAACACCTTTTTTTGCAAGTAGGATTTCAAAAAACCATTTTTTAGCTAAAAAACTGCGATATGCCCAATTATGATTGCATTTTTAATTGGAAAAACTATCCTTAAACAAACTTTTTATGTTCAAATTACAAACCAACAAAGAATATATCCTTTATTTAGGCCTGCTGTCGACAACATCGCCTTTAGCGACCGATATGTATCTGCCCGCGCTGCCGACAATCGCAAAGCACTGGAATATTACTACGCACACTGCAAGTTTATCGCTCGTGCTCTTTTTCGCGTTTTTTGCCGTCTGCCTGCTCATCTTCGGCACACTATCGGATAGATTTGGCCGAAAGCCGGTTTTGTTGGCCGGACTGCTGATTTTTGTTACCGCAAGTTTTCTTTGCGCAACCGCGGCGAATATATACCAATTTATATTTTTCCGAATTTTACAGGGCATTGGCGCCGCCGCACCGTCGTCGATATGTATGGCGATTTGCAGAGACCTTTATGATGGCGAA
>MHYA01000148.1:0-2091 GCA_001825675.1 Planctomycetes bacterium GWF2_42_9
AGGATGATAATAAAAATCTATCTATGGTTGGGGTAAATGATGAGACAAATACAGAAAATTAATGTCAAACATCGTGTTGGCTGCTTTCTTTGTGTTCAAATATTTTGAAAGGTAAGTTATGAAAAAATTATGTCTCATATTTTTATTAACGTTTTTTACTGCTAATTGCTATGCAGACATCATAGTCGACAACACATCTTCATCATCCAGCAGAACAGGTACGTGGCAAACATCCACTGCACCGGGTTACTACAATACGGGTTCGGTATGGGCAAGAGACGGCGCGACATTCACCTGGAACTTTACCCCTACTCAAACCGGCACACACACTGTTTCGATGTGGTGGACGCAATGGGAATCTCGCAGCACCAGCATCCCGGTAGTTATAAAACACGCAAATGGAACATCTACGGTTTACATAAATCAGCAGAGTAACGGCGGTAAATGGAACACACTCGGCAGTTATACATTTAATTCAGGAACTTCGTATTACGTTAAACTTACCGCACAGCCTGCACCAACGAGCACTTGCGCAGACGCAATAAAAGTTGTTTATACCGGCAGCGGAGGCGGAGGCGGCGGCGGTTCAACTACCGATGAAAAAGTTTATATCGCCCTTGTCTACAATTCCAATAACTGCACCGGTGAATATACATCCGTACTCAAAAATCTCGGCGCAACCCAAACAAGCGACGGCTGGACTTACACAAGGTCTGGGAAGACATATAGAATATATTGGGCTAACAGCATATCGGCACTTAGAATGGCTCTTGGCGTACAAAACGCAACTGTTGTAGTCGAAGGCCATTCAAATTATGGATTGGGATTTGTTTACGCGACAAATACCGAAATTACCAATCAAAAAATTTACGGTGTCAAATACGTCGACGATGACAGGATTTTTCAGATGACACCCAAATGGGTAGCGATAGATGTTAAAGATTTTATATTATATCAGGCTTATCCCAACTGGACGACAAAATACAAAAGTGGTGGAAACAGCATATTGCCTTATACCTTCTCGCAAGGCACGCCGCCATATAATTATTATATAACTTACAAACTTGGTTCGACATATTATAAAATTGAAACTGCAACCAGAAGCGCAATGCAAAGATTCCCTGACTGCGGCAAAACTCCGTGGTATTCATCAACTGGCGCAGCTCCCAATCCTTCTAGTTCGAGTGATACAAAATATTTTATTACAAATTCGGGCGGATATACTGGCGGTTACGCAAAACCTCACTATAAGGCCAAAACGATCATTGCAACTAAATCCAATACATTGGCGTTAGCTGATTTAAAATACAGTCGACTAATGCTAAATTCGTGCGGCAGCGGCTACCAATATGGCGAGCCATTCAGACACGGGAAAGTATTTTATAGTATGGGTTCGGTTTACGGGAATAACGGAAAAATATTTTTGCGAAGTTTCTTACAAGGCAAAACCGATTATCAAATATGGCAGTCGCTGCAAAGCACACAAGCAATATACGACTATTATGATTTCAGCAAAGCGCCCTCATCTCAGCTTGCAACTACATCAGCTTCTACATTGGTATCAACACAGGCGAGCAGTGATTTGCAAACGCTATCAGTTGCACAGGAACAAAGAATTGAAAGCCTGGAGAATCTTTCGGTGCCAGAAATTTTAAATGAACTTGATGATCCCAATATTACAACAGATGAAGATTTGATGACGGACGCTATTTCCATCAGCCTTGAAGACAAAGAACAAAAGGCAGTCGATGAAGCAATAAAACGCATCAAAACCAATGAACTGAAAAGGACAGACCCAAATTCTTATCGCAACGCGCGTAATATCTACGTAGCGCGAAAAGTAGTAAATTATTTCGCCGATGTTTCAGCAAATAAACTTGTTGCGTTATATAAAGATAAAGACCCTTATGTCAGAGGCAGAGTTGTAACGAGTGCGGGTGAATTATCGGATATAAGTTCGGTGAAAAATATGCTCATAAAAGCCCTTGGCGATAAATCTAATTCAGAAGATAAAGATGCGGAAATGGAGGGTTGGCCGCTTCGCGTATGTGATGTTTCTTATAATCAACTGGTATTAAATGAAAATGTTAC
>MHYA01000148.1:2100-14521 GCA_001825675.1 Planctomycetes bacterium GWF2_42_9
GCGAACGATTGGTACGGGTTTGCCGACAGCAGACAGAGATTATCATATAAATATTTTGAAGAAAAAATTGAAGGCCAAATAGCTGTAAAGGGAGCCTTGAAAAATTAACCAGAAACGAGATTCTTCCCCCCTCTGATTTTTGCATTCGAGGTGCAAAAATCCTGAAGATTCGGGGGTCTTCGCTACGCTCCAACACTGCGCTACGCTGCGTTCAGAATGAAAGGTGGCTTGTTAAACTTTCGACATTTGGCTAAAAAAAAAATTGTTTGTTTTAAGCCTCGTCTTTTCCTACATTTCTCCCGCATAGGTGAAGGCGGGGCTTTTTTTGGGCAGACACATAGGTCTGCCCCCTACAATGCGTCGCCGAATCGGCGACGACTAAACAAATAAACCCGCTTCGCACCAAGCGATTGCGGTATTTTAGGTTAAAAAAAACAAATTTTCTCCAATTCCTCATCTTTTTTTCACTTTTATATAATTGACAAACCTTTATGTTCTATTATAATTGAACTTTACTATATTGTTTGAAGTATTAGTAGTCAAACGGAAGGTAAGCTATGATTTTTGTTATAGGTTTTAACAGCCGTGTGTAGCCTGTCGGCTGCAATTATTTGGCCGCATAAAATTTTTGCGCGGCTTTTGGACGCTTTCGCTTTGAGAGCGATAGGTACTAAATCTAACTCGGAGGGAGTATAGATGTAGTTGGTACTTATTGACAATTTGTTATTTTTGAAGTGGAAACGTTCTTTTAGTGGAAGTTTCCACTTTTTTTTGGTTAAAAAAGAAAGGTTTATACGGATGAATCAGGAATTAGTAAGAATAGTTGACAATATAGCTCGCGACAAAAACATTGACAGAGATTCGATCTTCGCTGATTTGGAATCCGCAATGATTTCGGCTGCCAGGAAGTATTTCGGCAAAACGGAACTGGAAGCGGATATACAGGTAAAAATTGACCGTCAGACCGGGGAAATTGTTGCGTTTAAAGATGGCGAGCAGATTGACATCAAGCGGCTCGGTAGAATTCCTGCACAAACCGCAAAGCAGGTTATGATTCAGAAAATTAAGGCTGATGAACGCCAAAGCGTTTTTGATGAATATGCAGAACGTAAAGGGGAAATTTTAAGTGGAACAGCCCTAAGGTTTGAAGGCGGTTCTTTAATCGTCAGCATCAACAACAGGACGGAAGCAATCCTGCCTAAAAGTGAACAAATCAGCGGACAAAGCCATCACGTTGCCGAACGTATCCGCAGTTTAATTCTTGATGTTCGCGAAAGCGGCAGCCAGGTGAAAATCATACTTTCAAGAACACATCCTGATTTTATCCGCAGGCTTTTCGAACTTGAAGTTCCTGAAGTTGCTGAAAATATCATTGAAATCAAAGCCCTTGCACGTGAAGCAGGTTATAGAACTAAAATTGCGGTTCTTTCAAACGATCCGAAAGTTGACGCGGTCGGCGCTTGTGTCGGTGTTCGGGGCAGCAGAATAAAAAATATAGTTGATGAACTCGGCGGCGAGAAAATCGATATAGTAAGGTGGAATGAATCATCCCACGAGTTGATCGCAAACGCACTTATGCCCGCGAAATGTTCACAGGTCGCACTTTGTTTTGAACTTGGCGGAGCTACTGTTGTTGTTCCTGAAGATCAGTTGAGTCTTGCGATCGGCAAACACGGTCAAAACGTACGTTTGGCGGCAAGATTGACAGATTGGGATATCGATATTCTTACGCCTGATGAATACAATCAGGAAGTCGAAAGATTAAGCAGCGGCCTGAAAGAAATACCAGGGCTTGGTGATACATTCGTTGATAAATTAATCGCTTTGGGTGTTATTTCTGTTCTGGACTTAGCTGAAATCGGGGTTGATCCTTTGATCAAAGAAATCGGCATAAGCCCTGAAATGGCACAAAAAATTGTTCGTACTGCTGAAGAGTTAGCTAAAAAGCAGACTGCTGAACCTGAAAAGAAAACGATAGCAGAAATAATAATGAATGAAGAGTCTCCAAAGACTGGCGAATCACAGGATGTGAATATATAAAATTTAATTTTACCGGGAGCAAAATTGGCAATAACACGAGTACATCTTTTGGCCAAGGAATTAGGCGTAAACAGCAAGGCAATTATTGATAAATGCCAGGCTGAAGGCCTAGATATTAAAAACCATATGTCAACCATTTCAGCAGGATTGGCTGCGACGATCCGCGAGTGGTTCAGTGAGGGTGATCATACCACCACCATTGAAACGGCGGCGCCGGTTGACCTGGAAAAAGTGCGCGTCAAAAAACGCAAGAAGAAACCCGAAGGCGAAGAAGAAACTTCAGTTGTTGGCGAAGAGCCGACAGCTCCTTTGGAAACGGTAGAAACGGAAGAGCCAATGGAGGCCGAAGCACCTGTTGAGATGGCTGAACCAGCACCTGCTGCAGAAGCACCGGCTCCCGTTGCGGTCGAACCTGAACCTGAACCGGTAAAACCGGCAAAAGTTGAAGAACCGAAAGTTCTTAAATCTCCGGCTCCCCCGCCAATGCCTCAAATTGTAATGAATGAACCTCCCAAACAAGTGGGTGTGGTTCCTGCGGGGCCGATGCTCGAAAAGCCTAAGCCTGCAAAGCTGTCTGGTCCGAGAGTTATACGAGTTGAAAAGCCGGAACAGGTTGATGCACCAAGGCCAAGACCGAATAGAATGACAAAGCCTGCGTACAAACAGGCTGCCGCTGAACCACTATTGGCGAGCGCTCCTCAAATTGCTGATTCAAAAGGCAAATCCGCCGTCAAAGGCAAAAAGAAAACTCACGGCCGAAGACATGATGACGGCAAGATGACTCCCGAAGAAATTTTGCGAGAACAGAAAACCGCACGTAAGCTGCGTTCGAGAGACCTTGAAGAAAGGCGTGCAAGATTGGAAGCAGCGGGCGGCGAAGGTATGCGTCTGCGTCCGGTTCGTAAAATTGAAACAAAGAAAACAAAAGCTGACGAAGCACCTAAAATTAAACCTGAAAAGGCAGTTGTCAATGAACCTGTTTTAGTGAAAGAATTGGCAAATGCTCTTGGCGTAAAAACTGCGGAGATTATCGAAAGACTATTGGCACACAATATTATGGCAGTTGCCAATCAGGAAATCCCGAACGAAGTTGCGGAACTTGTTTCTCTGGATTTAGGCACAGAATTAGTTATTATGCCAAAATTGACTCTGGAGCAGCAAATCGCGGAAGAATTCGCAAAACGCGAAAAGAAAAATGTTCAAAAGCGTAACGCTATCGTTACAATGCTCGGCCATGTCGATCACGGTAAGACGAGTCTGCTTGACAAAATCAGATCAGCGAATGTTGCTGCTGGCGAAGCAGGCGGTATTACCCAGCATATGGGCGCATATCAGGTACTCTGGGGCGATAAAAATAATCCGAAACGTGTTACATTCCTGGATACGCCCGGCCACGAAGCGTTTACGGCAATGCGAGCACGCGGCGCAAATATGACGGATATCGCGGTTCTTGTTGTAGCCGCTGACGACGGTATAATGCCTCAAACGAAGGAAGCTATCAATCACGCGAAAGCTGCGGGCGTTCATATTATCGTTGCGTTAAATAAAATTGATTTGCCTGGTATCGATGTTAACAGACTTTATGGACAGCTCTCCGAATACGAACTTGCTCCGGCTGAATGGGGCGGAACGACAGATGTCGTAAAGACAAGCGCAACCAAAAACATAGGTATTGATGAGCTTTTGGAACATCTTGATTACGCATCGGAATTACTAGACCTTAAAGCGGACTCGACGATTCCGGCGACAGGCTGGGTTGTAGAAGCGAAATTAAATCCGACAAAAGGCCCAATGGCCACCCTTCTGATCGAAGAAGGCGTACTGAAAAAAGGCGATATTATTCTTGCCGGTTCAAGTTACGGAAGAATCAGAACATTAAGAGACAGCGGCGGACGTTCAATTAACTCGGCTATCAGCGCAGCACCTGTCGAAGTATCAGGGCTTAACGTTGTTCCGCAGGCGGGCGACAGATTCTATTGTTTGAGCGATATAAACCGAGCGAAAATGGCAGCGGAAGAGACAAAGAATATGTCCCGCAAAGCCGCCCTTTCCACGCGTTCGCTTGTTACTATGGAAAACCTCTTCAGCCAAATCGCAGCCGGCAAAACAAAGGAAGTCAACGTTATTATTCGTGCCGATGTTCAGGGTTCTGTTGACGTTCTGATTAAATATCTCACGGACTTGAGCACATCCGAAGTAGGCGTAAAAGTTCTGCACGCGGCGGTCGGTGCGATAACCGAAGGCGACGTTGTTCTGGCGGAAGCCTCAAACGCGATCGTTATTGGTTTCAATGTCGTGCCCGATGATAAGGCTTCAAAAATAGCCGAGTCTAAAGGCGTTGATGTACGTTTATACAGTATTATTTATAAAATTACAGATGACCTCAAGAAAGCGATGTCAGGCTTGCTTGAACCAGAAGAAAAAGTCAATAGTCTGGGCAAAGCTGTCGTTCGCGATACTTTCAAGATTCCAAATGTTGGTACGATTGCGGGCTGTTATGTCGAGCAAGGCGAAGTTGTACGCAACGCAAGGGTCAGGTTAATTCGTGATGGTGTAATCATCAGGGATAATTGCCCAATCGAATCGTTGAAACATTTCAAAGATGACGCCAAGAAAGTTGGAACCGGACTGGAATGCGGTATTAAGATTGCCGGTTTCGATGACGTTAAAAAAGGCGATATGTTTGAGGTCTATGAAATAGTTAAAGTCCAAAGGACAATATAAGACGAAACTATGCCAAATCGAAGACAAGAAAGAATGGCTCGCGTTATCAAAGAAGCGGTGAGCGATATTATCAATAATCACCTGCAGGATCCGCGCATAGAAGGATTTATTAGCGTAACGGAAGTAAAAACAGAGCCTGATCTCAAAAGCGCTGAAGTGTATATTAGCATCATGGCGGAAAATGATATAAAGCAGCGATTGTCCTATACCGCGATCCAGCACGCAGTGGGACGTATTCAGGCATTGCTGGGAGATTATATAGAATCAAGATACTGCCCCCATCTTTATCTTCATTTGGATGAGCGGATGAAAAAAACTATGGAAACAATGAGACTCATCGATGAGGTCTCAAAGGAATTTAAAAAAGAATCAGATACAGATTCGGAAACAGAATCGGAAGAAGAAGAAAAATGAAAAAACCGCCGCAGTATTCGCAAAGAGTAAAAAAATTGTATGCTGCCCTGAAAAAAGGCACAGAAAAACCAAAAAAAATCACGAGTGAAGATTTTATCGAGGCATTGGTTTACGCGTCGCTTTGCCAGGAGTGTACAGAGACGGCAGCGAAATCAGCGTTAAAAAAGATCGAATCGCACTTTGTGGATTTTAATGATTTGCGTGTGGCGAGGATTGAAGAAATTGTCGGCGTTATCGGAAGCGAAGTCAGCAATGCCGATAAGGCGGCAGCCAGAGCTACAGCAACACTAAATGCTGTATTTCAAAAATATGACAGCCTTGTTACCGAAAATATTGTCAGTACGGGCAAAAAAGGCATTAAGGAAGTTCTTGATAAGCTCACAGGAGTATCTGATTTTGTGAGGAATTTCGTTTGTCTTACTTTCCTTAACGGTCATAATATTCCGCTAACCGATAAGATGATAGAGTATTTTAAAACTTATAATCTTGTGGATCCGCAGTGGGATAATGCCCAGATTGCTTCGTTCATAGAAAAACAAGTATCCGCTTCCGAAGCGTATACTTTTTATTTGGCGATACGACACGATAGTGAATTGGCAAATCCGAAAGCAGCACAAATTTTAGCAGAAGATAAAAAAGTAACTAAACCAAAAGCATAACAGGAGCAATTATGTCAGAGCAGGTTCTCAAATTAGGCATCCCAAAGGGAAGCCTGGAAAAAGCCACTTTCGATCTTTTTGATAAAGCAGGCTTTAGTATAACAGGTTACGAACGCAGTTATTTTCCAAGAATAAACGATGAGCAAATCAGCCTTATTATGCTTAGAGCACAGGAAATGAGCAGATATGTCGAAGACGGCGTTCTTGATGCCGGCTTTACAGGCTACGATTGGATTCTCGAGAATAAGTCTAACGTTCACGAAGTATGCGAACTGCTTTACAGCAAAGCAACTTCAAATCCTGCGAGATGGGTTTTGGCTGTACCGAACGAATCGAAAGTTAAAAAAGCTGAAGACCTCGAAGGCGGAATTATCGCGACAGAGCTTGTCGGTGCAACGAAAGAATATTTCAAAAAGAAAGGCGTCAAAGTCAAAGTTGAGTTTAGTTGGGGCGCTACGGAAGTAAAAGCGAGACTGGTTAACGCGATCGTAGAACTCACTGAAACAGGTTCGAGCCTTAAGGCAAACAATTTGCGAGTGATCGATACCCTGCTTACATCAAGAACAAAATTCATCGCGAATAAAGAAGCGTGGAAAGATAAATTCAAACGCGAGAAAATTGAAAATATTTCTATTCTGCTCAATGCCGCTATCGACGCGAAAACAACGGTCGGTTTGAAAATGAACGTTCCGAAAAATAAATTGCAGGAAGTTCTTAGTATATTGCCGGCTGAAAAAAGCCCGACGGTATCAGGACTTGCGGATGAGAAATTCGCGGCGGTTGAAGTTGTCGTTGACACGATAACAGAGAGAAATATTGTTCCGAAACTCAAGAGAGCTGGTGCTTCGGGAATAATTACTTATCCATTGAATAAAGTCATACACTAAATTAGGGACGAATATATGTCAGGACATTCACATTGGGCCGGTATTAAACACAAAAAAGCCGCTAACGACGCAAAACGTGGAAAAGTCTGGAGTAAAATCGCGCGTATCATTATCGTTGCCGCGAAAAACGGCGGGCCTGATCCGGGTCAAAACCTAGCGCTGCGTTACGCGATCGATAAAGCCAAACAGGCAAATATGCCAAAGGACACTATCGAAAAAGCTGTCAAAAAAGGCGCCGGCGGCGGTGATTCTATCGCATTTGTTCCTGTCCTTTATGAAGGTTACGCTCATGGCGGCGTAGCGATTATGGCAGAAGCACTGACAGATAACCGCAACAGAACGGGGCCTGAAATCAGAAAAATTTTTGATCATCACGGGGGCTCGCTGGGTGGAACGGGCTGCGTAAGCTATATGTTTACGAAAAAAGGTTTGATCACTGTTCAAACTAAAGACGCAAACGAAGACGCTTTAATGGAAATCGCGCTCGGAGCTGGCGCTGAAGATATGCAGAATACAGGCGAGGTTTTTGAAATTACCTGCGACCCTATTGCTTATGAAGGTTTGAAGAAAGAACTCGACGAGAAAAAAATCCCGATTCAGGTAGCTGAAGTATCGATGATTCCGCAAAATTCCATTCCTATTTCGGAAGAGACAGCGGCGAAAAAGATTCTCTCTTTGATTGAAGAACTCGAAGAAAATGATGATATACAAAACGTTTATGCGAACTTCGATATTCCTGACGAAATAATCGCGAAGCTTCAGGGGTAATTGGGCAGACACATAGGTCTGCCCCTACAAGTGATTAGGGGATTATAATTTTTTTCTGTTATCAAGGAAAGTTTTTAGAATTTCCGCGGCGGCGATCGCGTCAATTTTATTTTTCTTCTTTTTGTGCGTAAGGCCTGTTTGAGCGAGTTTTGCACCTGCTGAGAAGGTGGAAAGTCTTTCATCCTGGAAAAATATCGGCAAGCTGCTCTTTGTTTTAATTTGCTCGGCAAATTTTCTGGCCATTACCGCCCTGTCGCCTTCGGTTCCATCCATATTTAACGGCAAGCCGAACACAAACCCATCGACCTGATTTTCTTTTGCGATTTTGAGGATTTCCTCATACAAATTTTTACAACCTTCTAAAACCAGCAAAGGACTGGCGAGTATTTCCTGGCCATCGCAAATCGCGATTCCAGTGCGCTTATCTCCAAGGTCTATACAAAGAAACCTCATCGTTCGACAATCACCAAAAGCCTTACAGAAATTTTTCGCCGCCGTTTTCCCTGATTTTATTCAACAGCTCTTTTAATTTGCCTGTTTCTTCAATCGGACAAACTAAAGTCGCATCAGGACTATGCACAACAACCATATTTTTCAGGCCTATTGCCGCGATAAGATGGTTCGAATCTTCTGTAACGAGAATGCTGTTTTTACATTCCCACGCTTCGCTTTGGCCGGCGACAATAATATTGCCGTTTTTATCTGATTCAATTATATCGGCAAGAGCACTGAACGAACCCATATCTAGCCATTGACATTTAAGCCTAATTGCGTGGACATTGGAGGCTTTTTCCATCACCGCAAAATCAATGCTGATCTTTGGAAGTTTAATGAAAGATTCAGCGAGAATATCTTCCTGATTCGGGCCGCCCCAAGCTGCCTGGATTTTCTGCAAAGGCGGTTTAGCCTGCGGAAGGTTTTCGTAAATCAATTCGAGGATACGTTTTGCCTTCCAGACAAAAATACCTGAATTCCAGCAATACTGCCCAGTTGAAAGATATTCTTTGGCGGTGTGCTCGTCAGGTTTTTCCTTGAACGCATCAACTTCATAGATTTCATTTTCGCAGCTATCGCATTTTCGGCATTTACCTAGTTTTATATATCCAAGCTGCGTGTTTGGAAATGACGGCTGAATGCCGAAAGTTACGAGTGCCTGGGGATTTTTTTCGACAAAAGTCATCGCATCATTGAGAGCCTTATTGAAAACATCAACGGGCTTAATGATCTGATCTGCCGTTACGACTGCCATTGTTGCATCCGGGTCGTATCTTGACAAGACAGCGGCGGCAAGACCGATCGCGCCTGCCGTGTCGCGAACTTCGGGTTCGGCTACAACGTTATCATAAGGAATTTCAGAAATGTTATCGCGAACAATATCGGAATAACCTTTGTTGGTAAGCACGATAATATTGCGAAGATCAAAAAGAGTATTCACCCGCTTAAAACATTTTTGCAAAAGCGAATCGCCGCCGACAAGTTTTAAAACCTGTTTAGGCCTGTTCTCTCTGCTCAAAGGCCACAGTCTCTTTCCTGTGCCTCCCGCCATTATCACTGCAAACCGCATAATATTCCCCTTATATTATAAAATTACTATCCATTTGCGCAAATGGTTTAATCTTTTCCGCTAATTCAGCATAATCTTTGCTGCCCATAAGTGCAAGCGTCGCATCTTTGCCAAGCTCGACCGCTGGCTGATCGTACGTATTAATATTGAACAGCATACCGGCTATCGAAGTTGTCGCTTCAAAGAGATAGATAAACTGGCCGATAGTATTCGGCGTAACTTTATCAAACAAAACTGTAAGGCAAGGACGTTTGTTGAATAATAGAGCGTATTCAGTACCCGTTCTTTCACAGTTAATGAGTTTGCTCATTTTATTGCCTGAAAGAATATCCAATTCAGGAGCGACTTGGGGTGCTTTGCCGATTGTTACATCGCTGCTGAATTCATCTACCGCAAGAAGTGTGAATAATTTATCGTTTGGTCCTTCGCGATAAAGCTGTACCTGGCTGTGCTGGTCTGTTGCGCCGAGTGCTTTAACAGGTGTCGGGCCGACGAAAACTTCGTTGCCATTCAAATCTTTTGCTTTGCCAAGGCTTTCCGCCCATAATTGCCTGTACCAGTCCGCCAAATCTTTTAAACCATAACTATATGGCATCATAACGGAAATATTCTTTCCTCGCGTGTAATAATGCCAATTAATCGCGGCGTTAACGGCGGCGGGATTTTCAAGAAATACTGTCTTGCTGACTTTTTTGTCCATTTCAGCGGCGCCTGCGAGCAGATCGCTAATGTCTATGCCGCAAACGGCAGCGCTTAAAAGTCCAACCGGGCTAAGAACGCTGAATCTTCCGCCGACACCATCCGGCACTTCAAGGTTACGGAAGCCATAAGTATCGGTAATTTTGCGGAGCGTTCCCGATTTAAGGTCTGTCGTAGCGACGACCTGATCTTTTAATTTGTTTTTGCCGAGTTTCTTTTCAATCATTTCGCAAACGGTCATAAACTGCGAAGCTGTTTCCGCGGTTCTGCCTGATTTGCTGACAACATTAAAAACTGTTTTATCGAGTCTGCCATCTATCCAATCAAGAAAAGATTTCATTTGGAGCGGGTCAACGTTATCTAACACGAAAAGTCTTGGGCCTTTGCGCTGCTTATCGTCGATGTTGTACATATAAGGATTTAAAGCGGTCTGCAACGCGATGTTGCCGAGAGCCGAGCCGCCGATACCGAGAACAACGAAATTTTCACAGCCTTTTACTTCATCTGCAATCGCTTTTACCTGTTTGACGGTTTCGGTCTGATATGGCAAATCCCTGTAACGTACTTTTCCTGCTTTTCTTTGATTATTGAGTTCCGTAATGAACGGTTCAGTTTTTGTCGCAAGTTCACTAAATTGTGCTTTTGTGATGCCGTGCTCTTTGCCCAAAACTTCTTCCATTACATTTTTATAATAAAATTTTACCTGCGGATTTCCCATAATTGCTCCTAATGATTTTCAACAACACTTAAATTTGCATATTTCAGCATAAGCTGCTTAACTAATCCATTTCTAAACTGAATTTCGACAACACTGTCGGGGCCAAGGTCGTGAATTTTCTTGATACGGCCAACGCCGAATTTTTTGTGCGACACAAGCTGCCCTTCTTCAAAGCCGATATCGTGTTTTGGTATCTGGCTTTCGCTAGTATCATAATCCAGACTATCTTTTTCTTCAACAAATTCTTTCCAACCCTCTTCTTTGACTTCAAGTCCGGCGTCAGCAAGGAATTGCGACTTTATCGTTCTCATTGTCTGGCCGTGTATAGTCCTGTATTTACATAAGGTTACGCAAATGCTTTTTTTGGCACGGGTAATGCCTACAAAAAAGAGCCTTCTTTCCTCTTCCATCTCACGCGGGTTGTCAACACTGCGTTCGTGCGGCAAAAGCCCCTGTTCGAGGCCAATAATAATTACGTGGTCAAATTCCAGGCCTTTTGCGCAATGCAGCGTCATCAACGATACTTTTCCGCTGCGGCTGTCATAAGCATCTGTATCGCTGAATAACGCGATGTGTTGTATGAACTCGACCAGGCCGCCAATTTGCTGCTCATCAAAACGCTTAGCTGAATTTATCAATTCGTATACGTTATCGATAGGAGCAGATTTACTATAATCCTCTTCGGCAATTTCCGCCTTGAGCGATTCATACAAACCACTTTCTTTGAATACCTTTTCCATAATGACAGACGAAGGCATATCTTTTTCGGCGGTAAAATCTTCCATCATTTTAACGAAGACTTTGAGTTTGGTTTTTGCCGATAGTGATAGTTCGGCTACGAACTCACTTTCTTTCGCGGCCTGATAGATACTTATATTTTTTACCGCGGCATAGGATTCAAGACGCGAAACAGTGGTCGGGCCGATTCCGCGCGCGGGAGTGTTTACGATTCTTGTAAAAGCCTGATCATCGGAGGGATTGATTATCAGGCGAAGATAAGCGAGCATATCCTTAATTTCTTTGCGATTATAAAACTCAACGCCGCGAACGATCTGGTACGGAATTTTATTTAAAATGTACGATTCTTCTATCGCCCTGCTCATCGAGTTGACACGATAGAAAATCGCTATCTGGTTAGGGTTTATACCTTTGCTTAAAAGGCCGTTGACGTGGCCTGCAATGAAAGACGCCTCGGCTTGTTCATCTTCAAGGCATTCGACTTTTATTTCGGCTTCGCCTTTATGCACCGGAACAAGTTTTTTCATCTTCCTGCTTTTATTGGTAACGATGAGCCTGTCGGCTATTTCAAGAATACGCGGCAGAGATCTGAAATTTTCTTCAAGTTTGATAATAGTCGCATTCGGCCAATCGCGTTCAAACGCAAGAATGTTGCTGATGTCTGCACCTCGCCAGCCGTAGATTGACTGGTCAGGATCGCCGGTTACACAGATATTGCCGTGTTCGGATGAAAGGCCGCGGGCAATTTGATATTGCGCGTGGTTCGTATCCTGATATTCATCGACCATCAAATATCTATAATGGTCGTTTAACTGCTTTCGAATGTCGGCGTTATCTTTGAGCAGGAAAGCGGTTTTGAGAAGCAAATCGTCAAAATCGAGAGCGTTATTTTTATCGAGAATTTTCTGATAATTTTTGTAAACCTTAAAAATACATTGTGAGAAATAATCGTTTTGACTTCGCTGCTCAAAAGTTTTCAAATCCTCAAGATTATTTTTCAGGCGTGATATAGATTCGAGCATTCCTGAAGGCGGAAAAGTTTTTGAATCCAGTTCGGCATTCTTGACAGCTTCTTTAATGCAGCTTTTCTGTTCGGACGTATCGTAAATGCTGAATGCCGGCGAGATTTTCGCGGCCTCATTAAACTTGCGAAGGATACGTACACAAAGCGAATGAAATGTGCTAATATGCACGCCTCGCGGTACATCCA
>MHYA01000148.1:14567-19983 GCA_001825675.1 Planctomycetes bacterium GWF2_42_9
CTTTTTGCTGTACTAACGCCGCGATTCGATTAGTAATTACACGTGTTTTTCCGCTTCCCGGTCCTGCTATAATGAGCAAAGGACCGTCTTTGTGCAAAACGGCCCTTTTTTGTGATTCGGTAAGATTTTCCATAATCCTGGGCTGTATATTTATCATTTTTTATTTGCCTTGCTGCTGCTCCTGTTGCTGCTGCTGTTGTTCCATTTCCTTAATTACTTCTGCTTCTTTTACTTTCATTTTTTCATATAAATCAGGTCTTTCAACCTTTATTCGCTCAACAAGATTCAACCGCATATCTTCGGGATAGCGTGCATCATTCAAAAAACTGCTCAAGCCGACGTACATCAATATTTCATAATCCGGCAGCTTAACTCTATCAGCTTCTTCATCACTAAATTGTTTTACGTAAACATTATAAACTTCTTTTGCCATTTTTTCTCTACCGTAGGCCTCGTCATCATCGTGAACAGCATAGCGGGCATAGCCTTCGTGGAGCATAAAAGTAACAATTTCAGTTACATCAGAAAGACCGGCATCTTTTAAAGAATTAATCAATCGCGTTCTGGCATATTCGGCAAGCGAAACCTGAATTTCCTGATCATTCGGATAATCCTTACGCAGCGAATTATAAATTTTCATAGCTTTATCTGTGTGGCCGGCTTGATAAAACAGCAGAACGGCACGCTTGAGCATATTTCTGTGAGGGACATCCAAAATTTCATCTTCCTGGCCGCGCTGGCGATATTTTTCTTTCAGGTTTCTAAGTAAAGCATCGTACCGGTCGAAAAATCTAAGATCAGGATACAAGAACACACTTTCCTGTTGTAGTATGTTATTGGAGTCTTCATTAGACGGCATGTTTGAAGTATAAATAATCATCTTGCCGCGAGTGTAAAGATTTTGAATCGAATGGAAAATAATTCTATCTGTGCTCAACTCTTCAAATGAATATTCAGTTTTGCCCGCATTTTTCAGGCCTAACGCCCCCCAATACATCGAATGCGTGTCGGCCTGTGTCCAGTCAAGCGCGAGCACTTTATTGGGGTCTTTATAGTCAATTGGCCCAAACTCTTGATTCAACTCAACCATAATTTCAGGTTCAAGTTTCCAGGTATTTCTCAAATAATATGATTTTGCGAATACATCAAAATCTTCGAGTATTTGTGTTGCTCTGTATTTATCGATAATCGCGAAAGTTTTTTCGGAAAACTTAGCGGGCTGTTGACGCAATGTAAGATAATTTTCAACAAGCTCATCAGGATTTGCAAACCTGCTATCGGTCGATGCCAACTCATTTAGAAATTTAACAGTGCACGGATCAGCCAGAACTTTATTTAACGTCTTTGGAGCATCAGCCAATTTTATAAAATATTCCTGGCTTTCGTCGCCAAGCATCGGTTTGAGCGAGTGATAAAGCTGGAGTTTATAATATTTATGGCAATCGTCCATAACGTTGCCAATCTTGTGCTGAAAAATCCAGCCGATCGAACGGTAAAGATCGATGTTTTTCGGATTTGCGGGAATGCCTTTATCTCTTATTAACTCGTAGCCATTTTTGACCCATTGCCAGCGTTCCTGCGGTCTTGTTGCGGGGATGCTGACAGAAATATTATACGCCATATTCCAGCCGTGAAAATCCCAGACGGCCGCGAATCTCGGCTGCAAAGTTGTAATCCATTCGGCAAGTTGTTTTGCATCGAAAAATTTGCCTTCTTCCTTTAGTTGGTCTGCACGAATCCACAGAACGTCAACGATAAGTCCGCGGAAAGCACCCAAAGCAACTGTAGCGAAAGCTAATGAAGGCGGTGCGTTTTCAAGGGGCTCATTCATTACGAGTTTCATTTCGCTGCGTTGCGCATTTATATTGTCAAGCCTTTGCGAACCGACAAACATCAGCCCTGCCGCAGCAAGAATACAGAAAATACAAATTATAATATCTCGAAGACGCATAAATTCCTGTCTATACAATCACTCTGGCCAATTCACGTTTCGCAAAGATGATAAAGCCGGCAAGTAATAAAATAACAGATTTAATTCCAAGCGAAACCAACGCAAACGAAAGAAACGCCGCGTTAATTAATTTAGCATCAATAATATATTTGTTTATATTGTAATTTTCGTCGAATTTAGGCAAAAGCCAAAGCAGCGGCTTAATTGTAAAGCTATACAGAATACTCAAAGACTCGCCTACATAATCGAATGATGTTACAACAAAGCCGTTCACAACGCCGGTGAAAAAAACCACAAAGCAGAACAAAATCGCAACCGGAAAGCCCAGCCAGGTGGTCAATGAAACACCCAGAACAGCGAAGAATACAAGCCTTGAAAAGACAACAATCACGGCTCGTATATAATTAGCTGTGAAACTGCCAGCCTTATAAAGAACTTCTAAACCTTCATCTTCGGAAAAGATGAGCGTGGAATTATTCGCAGGTTCATTAAAGAAAACTACCGCAAGATAACCATCATCGGCAACCGCATCGGCTGGAACCTGAAACTCGCGGACGGTTTTAGCAACATCTTTTCGAGGAACAGCGTAAATCGGGGATTTAGCCTTATCATGCGAAAATTGCACCTGACGATAATCGCCCACATACCAGACGCCGTAAAGCAAATTATCTGGCGGAATCTGTGTGGCGTTGAATTTTAAACGGATAAATAACATTTCATTCGAATCGAATGGTTTTACATTATGAAATTCCCAAATAACCATTCCGCCCGGTTCGGCTGAAAACATACTGTATCTAGCGGCATCTTTTAATTCTTTTAAAATTTGCTGCTTAGATTTATTTTCATCAATCTGACCTGTGTTCTTAAGATTATTGAACACCTGCTGAACGCGTTCATCAAGAGCCTGCTGGTCTACTGTCATTTTCAATGAAGCTCTTGCAGTGAAAAATTCAGCATTCAACTCCGCGAGTTCTTCGGGAGTTGTTTTCGCGAATTTGGGCATCTGCACAGACAACGCATATATTATAGTAGCAAACACAGCCAAAAGAATAATATCCATTACCGCGATGCCAAGCACTTTACCAAGTATAAGCTGATAACGCCGAACGGGCTTAGTAACAACGGTATAGATTTGCTTGTGTTTGATTTCCGCGCTTAAAGTATGGCAGGAAACAACAATTGTTAAAATCGAAAGCAGCAGACTGGTCAAACCAAGGCCATACGTAATGAAACTTTGAATACGGCCCTTTATTGTTCCGTCTCCCGTAGTGGTAAGGCTCATAATCGGCAACAAGATAATCAGAAGCAGCATAAACACAATCGCTGTCTTCATTCTCATTGCAGAGACAAAGCTGTTTTTGGCAACAGCCCAGACTCTACTCATTTTTATTCTCCTCTGATTTAGTAAGTTCATCGAGGATGTTTTTCTTTATTTCATCCTGAACGTGAATATTTTCAGGCTTTTTAACCGGCTCAACTGGTTCGGGCATTTGAATCTCCGATCCCTGTGCAAGCTGATTAATCACATTAAGGTCTGCTCCTGTTTTTTCTGTTTCAACAACAGCGGGTGCTTCGACTTTTTCCAGTTTCTGCGCATCAACTTTTGCCGCGACTAATTTATCGAGAACATTGGACATTGCCGCCGCTCTTTGGGCATCAGAAGCATCAAAAGTATTAACCGCACCGCTTGTGTACTTTTTAGCCTTTTGTGCCTGATTTACAATATCGATGAAGTACGATTCAAGTTTCTGCATAGGCGGTTTTATCTCTATTTCGCCGCCGTCTTTTTCTACTATTCTTCTGATTTGCTCAAGCGTTCTTTCGCTCAAAACAGTTGAGGTGATTTGAGTTTTGTCTTTTTGTTCGAGCAGTTCTTCTATTTTGCCTTCTTTTTGTACGATACCGCCATAAAGAATCGCAACCCTGTCGCAAACTTCTTCAGCATCGGCAAGCAGATGACTGCTAAGCAAAACTGTTTTGCCTCGACGTGCGAGTTCAACGATAAGGTCTTTGATCTGCCTTGTACCGATTGGGTCAAGGCCGCTTGTAGGCTCATCGAGGATCAATAATTTCGGGTCATTAATAAGAGCCTGCGCAAGACCGATTCTTCTTGCCATACCTTTTGAAAAGGTTCCGATAGGTCTGCTTGCCATTCCAGACAAACCAACCATATCAAGCAGCACGTCAATTCTTGCTTTTCGCACTTTGCTATTTAAACCGAAAAGACGACCATAAAAATCAAGGGTTTCTCTGGCGTTCAGATATGGATATAAATACGATTCTTCAGGCAAAAAGCCTATTTGCGAAGTTATACGGGTGTCTTTGCTGTCGCCGCCGAGGATGAAGGCTCTTCCTTTTGTGGGATGTAAAAGGCCGAGCAACATTTTCAGCATAGTCGTTTTACCGGAACCGTTGGGCCCCAATAAACCGAAGACCTGATTATTCCTGACTTTCAAATCAACATTGTTAACTGCTACAACCCTGCTTCTTCCCCACCAATCGGCAAAGATTTTAGTAAGAGAGACAGCTTCAATTACATATTGCTCGTTTGTTACAGCCAAAATACCACTCACATAAAAATATTAATACCTATTATACTGTTTATACAGTTACTTGTTCTGGCGCGATGTGCGGTTCGAGTTCTTCGCCATATCGGACAAGTCTTGCACTATTGAAGCTAACGACAAGAGAACCTGCGAAATGCAGCAATGCCGCGTAAATCAACGGCAGCCAGCCGATTGCAGAAGCCGATACGCCCAGAATTATAAACAAAATTCCAAATAAAAGATTTTGATTAATAACAACTCGTGTTTTCCGTGATAACTTAATAAGGAACGGAAGGCGTTTGAGGTCGTTGCTCATAAGAGCGATCGATGCCGAGTTGATTGCAACATCGCTGCCAGCCGCACCCATCGCGATACCGAGATCGCCGCTTGCAAGTGCCGGTGCGTCGTTAATACCATCGCCAACTACCGCAACGATGTGATTTGCCTTTTTCATTTTTTCAACGATCGCAAGTTTATCCTGCGGCAGACATTTGGCTTTTACTTCTGTGCAGCCAAGTTCAGCGGCAACACGTCTTGCAACTTCTTCTCTGTCGCCTGTGAGCATTATTAAACGTTTAATGCCGGCATCGCGAAGCTGCTGGACTGAATGACTTGCTTCAGGTCTTGTTTTATCCTGCAGGCCAATCCAGCCGATGCATTTATTGTCTCTGCCGACGTATAATGTACTGAAGCCCTGCTCTTCGTGTAAAGCGGGGTCGTGCACATTGGTGGTATCGATACCATTTTCGTTCAGGAAAGTATCACGACCGACAATCACTTTTACGCCTTGAATATCTGCCTTGACACCTTTGCCGGGCGTTTCAGAAAAATCTTCGCTGACGGTTAATTTCAGATTCGCTTCTTTCGCGACCAACTGCAATGCTCTTGCGGCCGGGTGCTTACTCATCTGTTCGGCTGC
>MHYA01000149.1:0-603 GCA_001825675.1 Planctomycetes bacterium GWF2_42_9
AAGATGGTAAAAGCTGGTCGCAGGAAGTCCAGCAATAATTTTTTTAAAGGATGGGTATTTATATGAAGTTCACTAAGATTGCATATTTAGTTTTGATTATGGTGTTTTCGGTGGAGTACGCATTGGCCGCTCCAGGTGAGAGCAACAGCGTTAACAATGAAGTGCTTTCGAATCTCTCGGCACGTATGCAGAAGAAAGTCAGCGTAGATTTCAGGAATACGCCAATTGAAGATGTTCTGCGAATAATGGCCGACCAGTCGGACGTTGATATTATCAAAAGCCCGAAAGTAACCGGCACTGTAAACGCGACGCTCACCGATATTCCGCTCGAAGAAGCGCTCCAGAATATTCTCGCTTCGCACGGCTGCGGATACGTTTCAAGCAATAATATGGTTCGCGTTGTTCCGGTTGAGGAAATGAGCGAAGTCGCTGAAAGGCTCGTCAGCAGAATTTACAGAATTAACTACGCTAACGTTTCCGAAGTTGAAGAATCACTGAAAAAATTCATCTCGCCGCGCGGCTCGATCTCTTCAAATATCGGAACAAGCAATATCATCGTTACAGACAGCGAAAGCAAAATAAAAGCGATCGATACGTACATCG
>MHYA01000149.1:611-15274 GCA_001825675.1 Planctomycetes bacterium GWF2_42_9
AGATCGAAGTCGAGGCCCGCATCTATGATATTACCAGCAAAGACAGACTCGATTTAGGCGTTGAATGGCAGGCAGGGAGTGCAACAACTATCGGCTCGGCTCTCGGCTCCAATCCTACCGCAGGGCAGAGGTATCCGTTCGAAACTGGTACATTCTCGGCTGCGACAGGTAAAACTGAAAATACAACAGGCACTATGCGGTTCGGATGGTTAAATGCGGGCATTGATATCGATGTGATTATAAGAGCACAGCAGGAAAACGCCGAAGCGAAATTACTCGCTAATCCCAGAATCCTTGTGCTGGACAACGAAAAAGCAAATATAAAGATTGTTCAGGAAATCCCATATCAGGAACTTACGGAAACTTCTGGCGGCGGAAGTATGGGTACTATCGCATTTAGAGAGGTTGGCGTTGAACTCGATGTTACGCCGCATCTTACACGCGAAAAATTGATACGATTGATATTGATGCCGAAATTCAGCGTTCAAACAAGTACCGTTGACGTTGGTACACAGGATAAGAGCTTTCCGCAGCCGGTTATCGATAGAAGAGAAGCGCACACAACCTTGCTCGTCGAAGACAGGCAAACAGTCGTACTTGGCGGCTTGAGAAAGAAAGATGTAAGCAAGCAGGTTAATAAGATTCCGCTGCTCGGCGATTTGCCAGTTGCAGGTTACGCGTTCAGATTTGAAGGCGAAAGCACTACGACAAGTGAATTGGTTGTGTTTATTACGCCGACGCTTGTTGAAAAACCTGTGCTTTCAGAATTGGCTAAACAGCAATATCAGGTAACTGATTTTAACGGCCCGTCCCCATTCAAAACAAGAGCCGAAACGCCTAAAGAGGAAAAACAAAAGAAAGAAAAGAAACAAAAAGTTTCTAAGAAATAAAGTAAAAGCAAAAGGCCGGAATTAACCCCGGCCTTTTTTTTGTAGCGAAGCGCAAACTCCCGAGTTTTTCAGGAATTTTATTCCTCGAAAATAAAATTCGGAGGGAGCAGCGTTTTAATTCTGCACCGGCTTTAATTCACCAATATCTTCGGCTTTGGCAGCGATATTCGTATTCGTCGGTGCGGTAAGCACTAGATTTGCAACCAGTGCCTGATGATCAGATGCTTCGCGTTCATCGAGTTCGATCGATGTTACTTTGATATCCGGCCCGAACGTGATGTGATCCCATCTTGGCCCTCTTTCGCCGGGGTAAATCGCCTGCCACGCATCCGTCATTTTCGCGTAAGGCGTTTCGCCGTCTTCGTTGAGCAAATACTGCATCGCTGAATTATTCGTCTTCATATTGAAATCGCCGATAACGATGAACGGGTCTTTGGTTTTGCGGTCTGCGATTCGCTCTGCGAGCAGACGTACGCTTTTCTGGCGGGCGCCCTGTGAAAAGAATGCTGCCAAATGCACGTTGTAAACATATAACCCCGTGCCGCTTTTCTTATCTTTTAAATGCACCCATGTGCAAATTCGCGGCCAGGTATCCCAGCCGTGTGAAACTTTGTCCGGCGTGTTGGAAAACCAGAATGTGCCCTTATCGTTGAGATTGAATTTGTCTTTTTTGTAATAGATCGCACAGCTTTCGCCGTCGCTTTGGCCGTCGTTTCTGCCGACAGCGTAGTTTGTGTATTGCGGTACGCCGGCCTGAATATCCGAGACCTGATGAGCAAGACCTTCCTGTATGCCGACTATGTCCGCATTTTGACTTGCGATGATCTCGCGAACCCTGTCGCCGCGGTCGCCCCAGCCGCCGCCGAGATCGACTTTCACGTTGAAGCTCATTACTTTAATTTGATTTGCGGGTTCGGTTTTCGCTAAACAGGGCATTGATATAAATAGACCTGCCAGCACAATGATAATCGTTCTTCTTGCCATATATTCCCCAAAATGAAAAAAATAAAAAAGTGGAAATGAAAAGCGTCATGCGATGAGTTGACCTTCAATCCGTGAAAACCATAAAGCAAATCATTTCGCTCGTATGGAGAAGTATTATAAGGATATGCCTTGTAATACCCAAAGGAAAACCCTTAGTCTTAGTCCGTTGGGGGGAGGGGAACAGAAAATAGAACAAAAGAAATCAGAACATAGAATGTGGAATTTGAAGGTTAATTTTATGCAAGGTGAAAACCATCTATTTTTGTAAAAAAACGCGCAAGATGAGTGTAAATTCGCGCAAGTGGGTCGAAAAATGGGGGTAAAATCGGGACTTTTTCAGAGTTTTCGTGACTTTTTCATATAAAAATCGGAAAAAGTCCTGTTTTTTAATGGTTTTTCGTGATTTTTCGCCAACGCGCTTGCGCATTTTTTTAAAAAGCATCGTTTTAATGAGAATATTGAGGGGTGAATTTTTGACGGGATAAATAAAATCGTCAAACTTGCACCAATTTTCAAAAAAATGCGCGAAATTTCAAAAACTTGCAACAATTTTGAAAAATGAGGTTTTTCACGCTTGCACAAATTTTAAAATAGCCACAAAGGCGCAAAGGCACGAAGATATTAAAAAAATAGTTGAGGTTTGGGAGCATAAGGGGTAAAGTTAATCTTTAATTGACGTGTGCCACAGAAAACACCGAGTTCACAGAGATGTTTTATTGTGGATCATGGATTGACGCGGATTTACGCAGATTTTTTTACCACGAAGAAACGCGAATAGACACGAATTATTTTAACGTGCTTTAAGGCAGGTTCAAGAAATTGAATCTTTGGAAAATAAGAACAAAACACTCTTTCGAGTAAACTCGAGCCGTGTTTAATGTTTTAATTTTCTATCGCTTTGCGATTTTTCCTTAAAGCAAAAGTGAAATGAAGTTTTGAGTTGTGGAAGAAGAAATAATAGAGAGCATAGAGAACTTAGAACATAGAACTTAGAATGTGGAATCGCCGATGGCGAACAAATTTTTAATTAGAGCAGGAAGAAAAATAATACATCAAATTTTTTTAAGTTGAGGCATAAAGGAAAAGAAGGAAATTTTATGGATGATAATAACAAAAAAATGAATGAGGAAAAATCGACCAGTTGGGTTAACACTCAGATATGGAAAATCATTAAAAAGAAAAAGGGAAAAGATGCTGAGAAAGTACAAAATTATTTAAATGATTTCCTCGAGAAAATTGAAAAAATCCTAAAAAAGGGCGGGACGAGTTCAAAAGACTTTACTTTGCACGATGAAGAGCATTCATTTAGAGTAGCCAAGAGGATGCATGAAATTGCAGGTGATACTTTAAAGAAAATATCTATCTATGATTTGGCCTTACTTTTAACGTCGGCATACTTACATGATATAGGAATGACTCCAGAAGAAGCTAAGGTTAATAATCATTATAAATATCTTTTAACAGGAGAAAAAAATGGAATTACGGATAATGAGATTGAACAATTAAATTGCTGGTTGGACGATGATGATAAGGGAATTAGTCTGCCGATTTGTTCCAAAACACCTACATCTAAAGACATTGAATTAGCAGAAGAGTTGCTTACATATTATTGCAGGCATTGCCATAATGATTGGAGCAAAGAATGGATTGAAAAAAATCAAAAAAAAGATGATTTATGTGACTATAGTGGGTTTAAACATGATTTAATTAAATTGTGTCAAAGCCATCATTATGGAATAAAGGAATTAGAAGCTAATGATTTTAATGCAAGGATTGTAGGGCATAACGGAGAAGTCGTACATTTAAGATACCTTGCATGTTTATTACGGATAGCAGATATTTTAGAGTTTGATCCTGAGCGAACACCAGAAGTAATTTTAAGACATAGGGAGATCGCAAAAGATAGTCTAATATACTGGTATTATAATCATCAGATGTCGTTTACAATTGAGAATAATAGATTGATTCTCAGTGCTAGACCAACCAATGCAATAATACATAAAGCTATTGAAGATATGTGCGACCAAATTGATTATGAGTTGCAATTATGCCGAATGCTAGCAGATACCTCTCATTTTGAAAATTGTCCAGGACTCGCAAAGAAACTTCCTCATAAATGGAATCTAGTATCTGCACTGCACAGAGATATAGAGCCAAGCGATAATGCTTATGAATATATTAATGGTGCTTTTAGACCTAATACTGAAAAAATTCTTGAGATGCTTTCTGGGATTGAATTATATGGCGATAATTTAACGGCTATTCGTGAGTTGCTGCAGAATGCTTTTGATGCGGTTCGTGAACAAATAGCTTATGAAAGATTCAAAAATCGGTATCCTAAGGACAAGGAATTAACAGAAGCAATTTGTAAACTCCATAAGGTAGAATTAAGGTTCGAAAAAAGAGGAGAAGAATATTGGCTAGTATGTACCGATACCGGAGTGGGAATGAACAAAAGGATTATACGTGACCACTTGCTAATTAGTGGGCAACCTAAAAGGCATGACATTGCAAGTCTTGAACGTAAATGCAAAGAAGCGGGTTTTAATCTAGGTCGAACAGGCAAGTTTGGTATAGGGGTATTGAGTTATTTTATGATTGCGGATCATTTAATAATTTCAACTCGTCGCAGCCTCGAACCCAAAGACAGTGATACGAATGGGTGGATTTTCGAAACACGGGGGGTTGGTACATTTGGTGAGCTAAGAAGAGACGTGCATATGGAGACTGGTTCGAGGATAGAGCTACATTTAAAAAAAGATGTTGTTGGTAAAGAGCCAAAAGAATGGTTTGGAAGACTTCGAAACTACGTACAAAGGGTGCTAACGATAACCCCGTGTGAATTTCAACTAACTTCAGCAATTCCAGAATGCAAATCCCTTGTTGTTGCATATGGATGGAACGATGATGCCGAAACAATACGTAATGATATTGCAAATGGTTTTAGAGATTATAATTATTTCTGTAACTCTGATATACAGGATCTTTTGCCCAAAGTCATTTTAGATGGGCGGCTAGCTAAAGTTGATAGACTTGCTGATTTGCGAAATAAGATTTGTATGAAATTAAAATGGATTAGCGAAGAGGGGGAATTGCCGAATGGATTAGGTCAATTCAGAATACGCATTCCATATTTTCTATTATCCGGTGGCCCATCACTTATATTCTTGGATGATGAGAAATGTGGAGATACATTTAATGTAAAGGAACTTCTCGAGGGTTTCTATTTTGAACCTACTTTTTTTGATACCGTTAGCTGGAAAGGTATGCTGTCAAGTCTGCCAAGAACGCAATTGAGAGGTAAAAATTTTAAGATAGAATGTGACTTCCAAAATCAAGAAGCAGGAACATTGCAAGTCTCTCGAAATATGATAATGCTTAGTCCTCAAGGAAATGAAACTCTTAATTGGGTAAATAAAAAAGCAAAAAAACTATGGAGAAAAGTTCTGAAAGAAAATGCGAATTCAAATTATGGGCTATTGAATTGCAGGGTCGCTAACCAGCATGAAAGCATTAAGAATCCTAAATGGTTGACATTTAATGCTGAAAGTCCTGAACAAAGAAAATTGCAAGAAATAAAATTCCCTGCTATTTTAAGTCAATCATGGAAATATGAGGCGGCTCCAAAGAAGGTACAATACAAAGGAAGGGACGTTACGGTATTATGTTCTTTAGGAACTGAGCGATCTACAAATCATTATGATGGAGTTAATGCGATTTCTTTAGGCAATCATCCTGATAAGATTTTATTGGCAAAAGAAACGTTTGAATTAGACATTGCCAATCTTTGGCTAAAATCGCCATATAAAAATATTACCACTAATTTACCGCCAAAAACTTCTTTTCCACCAAAATGGAAAAATATTGCTGGAATAAAGTTTACATACGAAGATACAATTCTCTGGAATAAAACTTTTAAAATTTTGAAATATGTCCATGAAGATGATTTTAAATGGCTTCAAGATAAAAAAATTGATCCATTACCAATTTCTGATATTCTACTTAAGAAACGTGGATACGCAGTCGCATGGCTTCTTAATTTTATGTTGTATGGTAATAAAGATGTTTGGAATGGACTAGTAGAAAGAGTCCCAGGGTTTTTGAAATCAGTATGGCGAAATTCATTAAAGCTTTATAGCAAAAATCAAGAATTCAATCCGATTATCTTGTACATTGACAATACACCTTATTCAAAGTTAATAACTGTTTTGCCAGATGGTTGGCAGGAATACAGGTGTTCACACAATATGAAACTAATAAAAAGTTATATGCCAGATCCTGGAGATGATTGGAAATTAAAGATTATTCAATAAAGTTTTTTGAGGCTGTAAAAGCCGATGATTTAAAATTTCAAAAAGACGTGTGAGAAAGTTTGAAGGTGAGAAGGGTATGAAAAGAAAACGGGATTCTTCCCTCCGCTGCGCTACGTTCAGAATGACAAGGGGGCGGAAATGAATTTAAAATTTCAGATTTCAGAGACGAAACGTGTGAAAAGAGTTTTAAAAGTGCGAAGGGTGAGAAGGGGGAAATGTTGAATAAAAGAAAACCCTGCCATATGATGGCAGGGCTAACCGATAAGGATGGGTTTTGTCATTTATTGAAGAATAAGGCGTTTAGCAGATGCGCTAAAAGCCAAAGCGATGTCGCGAGGATCATAATTTTTAATGTGTATTTTCGCCAATTTAACATTGTGATAGGTTGGCCATTATCGTCGGCTTTGTCCCAGAATTTTATATCTATATATCTTGCCAAGATAAGGGCTGCGATTACGCCAAAGTAAATCAAGTCCATTAAATAAAACTGGCTGCCTTTGTGGTTTACGATCGCAAACAGGATGAAAAAAGCGATAAAGTTGCCGATGAGTGCCCAAAAGACCCTTACAAACAGGCTGAAAATGCTGTCATAGTGTTCGGTCTGCGGTTCAATGTGTTTAGACATAGTCCGTCTCCTAAATAAAAAATCATTGTTTATTTAGCGGCGGCCCGACCACTTATTTGCCTTCAAGACGTGCGTCTTGAACCCTTCCAATCTTTATTATACGTTGCAAATAATATTATTGTCAAAAGAATTAAGTCAGCCTCTAATAATTCGAGAAATTGAGATTTGAGAGACTAGATTCTTCGCTACCCCCTACGGGGGTTTCCGCTTCGCTCCAACGCTCAGAATGACAAAAGATGGAATGAACTTTAAATAGGAAATTATCGTACTTGACGATAAGATTTTGCTTTATATAATTCACAACGGATTTAAAATTTAAGATTTAAGATTTAAAATTTTAAAAAATACAGGGAACGGTAAAATGATAAAGATCAAAGACTTGCGGAAGACGTTTGGGCCGATAGTGGCTGTGGACGGCGTATCATTTAATGTAGCCAAGGGTGAAGTGATGGGCTTCCTTGGGCCAAATGGCGCGGGAAAGAGTACGGTAATGAGAATGGTATCGTGCTTTTTGCAGCCGGATGGCGGAACTGCCGAGGTTTGCGGTTTCGATATTATTCAGAATCCCATCGCGGTTCGCAATCATATCGGGTATCTGGCGGAGAATGTGCCGGCGTACAGCGAGATGGCGGTTGGCGCGTTCCTGAATTTTGTTTGCGACGCGAGAGGGCTGCAAGGCAAAGCGAGGAAAGAGGCTTTAGACAAAACGATTGCGATGTGTCATATCGAATCTGTATATCACCAGACTATTGAAACACTTTCAAAAGGTTACAAACGCAGGGTAGGGCTTGCACAGGCTCTGATTCATAACCCGCCGGTGCTGATTATGGATGAGCCGACTGACGGTTTGGATCCGAATCAGAAACACGAAGTTCGTCAGCTTATTTCAAGAATGGCCAAGGAAAAGTGCATCGTTGTCTCTACGCATATTCTCGAAGAAGTTGAGGCGGTTTGCGACAGGGCGATAATTATTGCCAAGGGTAAGATACTTGCTGATTCCACGCCGGCGAAACTTAAAGAAGAATACTCTGGAACTTTAGATGAGGTCTTTAGAAAAATCACAGCACATAAAGTGGCGTAACGAAGTGAAAAACTAAAAGTGAAAAGTGAAAAACTGTGGAATGGCCTTGAGGCCAAACTGATTTAAAGGAAATAACACGATGAAGGGTTTTTGGGCGGTATTTAAAAGGGAATTCAAATCGTATTTCACGACGCCGTTGGCGTACGTGTTCCTTGTAGTTTTCCTGTTCTTTGCGGGATATTTGACATTCAAGGACGGATTCTTTGAGGCTCGGCAGGCAGATATGTCGGCGTTTTTTATGAATCTTCCTCTGCTGTTTGTGTTTTTAGTACCCGCGGCGGCGATGAGACTTTGGGCTGAAGAGAAAAAGACCGGCTCAATCGAATTGCTGTTTACGCTGCCGATAACTATCAGGCAGGCGGCGATGGGCAAGTTTATGGCGGCTTGGGCATTTCTGACCGTCGCGATTGCTCTGACCTTCCCGATGGTTATTACGGTTTGCTATCTTGGCAATCCTGATGTTGGTTTGATCGTTGTCGGATATTTGGCGGCGGTATTGATGGCGGGCGGATTTTTAGCGGTCGGCTGTTTCTTCTCGGCCATCAGCAATAACCAGGTTATCAGCTTTGTGCTTTCTGTTGTTGCGTGTGCGGTTTTAGTTTTTGCCGGTATGCCGACAACGATGAATTATCTTTCGACGTTTTTGCCGACGGGTGCGGTAAGTGCGATATCGAAGATGAGTTTTCAGCAGCATTTCGAATCGATACAAATGGGTGTGCTGCAATTTAAAGATGTGGCGTATTTTGTGGTGTTGATCATTGGTTGGGTTGCGGCTTGTGTGGTTGCACTTGATGAGAACAGGACGATCAAAAGATATATAGGCGTTATTTTTGTATTGATCATTACGTTCTGCTTTATTGGTATCGCTCAAAATGTTGGGCGGGGTTTGAAGGCGGATGTTACGCAGCAGAAGATTTACAGTTTATCGAATGGTACGAAGGCGATTTTGGGCAAACTGAATCAGCCGATAAAGATGAAACTATATTATAGTAAGATCGCGGCGATGAAGGGGCCGGATCAGATTCGATATTTTAATAATTATTATGAATTTGTGAAATCGCTGCTTGAGGAATACGCGGCGGTGAGCAAGGGAATGGTTCAGCTTGAGGTTATCGATCCGAGGCCTTATTCAGATGATGAGGTTGCGGCGATTCGGTATGGCTTGAAAAAATTCCCAATTACGGAAGAGGAAAATTTCTTCTTCGGTTTGGTTGTGCAGACGCAGTTCGGCGTTGAAAAGACGATTCCGGTATTTAAGCCCGACAGGCAGAATTTTGTCGAATACGATATAAGCTATTTGATCGATACGGCGATCACAAGGCAGAAAAAGACGGTCGGGATTATGAGTTCGCTGCCGGTGGTTGGTGATGAGGTTACGCCTTATATGGCCAGAATGATGCAGATGCAGGGTCAGCAGCCCAAGCAACCGTGGGGCATTGTTACGCAGTTGAAGCAGCAATATGAAGTGAAAAATATTCCGACTGATGTTAATAAGATTGAAGATGTTGATGTTTTGATCGTGGTTCATCCGAAGGATTTGCCGGAGGCGGCGCAGTTTGCTATTGACCAGTTTGTGATCAACGGCGGACGGACGATCGTTTGCGTTGATCCGTATTGTGTGGTTGATATGCCTGATAAGCAGCAGCAGATGATGATGCAGCAAATGCAAATGCAGCATAATCCGGCGTCATCGCTTGATAAGCTGATGGTTAGCTGGGGACTTGAAATGCCGAAGAATACTTTCGCGGGCGACAGGTCGCTTGCGGTCGAGGCTTCTTTGAGGCAGGGTGAGCGGGCGCAGAAGATCATCGGGTATTTGCAGACGACTCCAGAATGTTTTAATAAGAATGTCGCGATTACGTCGGAACTGAATCAGGTTGATTTTCTGTTCAGCGGTGTTTTGAATGAGCTGACTTTGAGCGATGCGGATAAGAAGGAAACGGGTATCGAACGCGTGCCGTTGATTATGACGACATCGCGGGGAAATAGCTGGACGGTAAGTAATCAGTATGAGCTGATGACGCCGGATATGAGTTCGCTGATGAAGAAATTCACGGATGGAACGCAGCCGGTGAAGATGGGCTATCTTGTTACGGGTAAATTCAAGAGCGCGTTTCCGAAGGGGCTTGATATTGAGTCTGAAGAGCCTGCGGATGCTAATGACCCGAACGGGCCGAAGAAAGTTATACATATTGACGGAGTTGCACAGGCGAGCAAGGGATGCGCGGTTGCGGTGTTTGCAGATGTCGATTTCATAAGCGATATACTTGCGTATAGAAATTCATTCTTCGGCGCGATGATCGTTGGCGATAACAGCGCGGTGGTTATGAACGCGGTCGATGATTTGAGCGGTTCGAGCGAATTGATCTCTATAAGGTCGAGAGGTAATTTCAAACGGCCTTTTGTTGTTGTTGATGAGATCGAAGCGAAAGCTGAAGAGCAAAGCGCAGCACGTGAAGAGGAAATTAATACGCAAATTGAAAAATACGAAAAAGATTTGCAGTCTATCCTGAACTCCGCACAGGAAGGTCAGGAAGAGCTTATCGGCAGTTCAATTCTGCAGAAGAAAAAAGAAGTGGAATTGGATATTGTCAAGGCGAAGAAAGAGCTGCAGGAAATTAAGAAAATAAAAATGCAGCAGAAAGAAAAACTAGGGAACAGGCTGCGTAATTTTAATATGCTCGCGGCGCCGGCGGTGATACTTGGTATCGCGATCGTGCTTGGGATTTACAGAGGCACAAGGAAACGCAGGTATATCAGCCATGCGAGCGATGCATAACCGATTTGAAATTTGAGATTTGAAATTTGAGATAATTAAATTGGAATTTGGAGTTTTTCAATGAGTGATAAGAAACTTTCAGTTTTGGGAATTTTAGCGGCGGGTTCAATAGTTCTTGCCTTGTTGGTTTCACAATATGCTAATAAGAGCAAGCCGGCGGCATCGGGGTTGGGTGCTTTTATACAGGGACTTGAGCCGGCAAATGTACATAAGATCGTTGTAAAGCAGGGCGGCAATACTGTTACGCTGGAACGCGGAGACGAGGGTTTTACGATTGCAGAGAAAGACGGGTATCCGGCGGCGATGAAGGTTGTTAATAATCTTTTCACATCGTGCTCCGATATTAAAACCGTTGAATTATACACACAAGATGAAAAAAATTATAAAGACCTCGGCGTAACTGAAGCCGATTCGCAAGGTATGATAGAATTCTTCGGCGCAGACGGCAATTCCATAACCGGATTCATACTTGGTAAAGAAACCGAAACCGGTAAGGGCACGCTTTCTTACGGCAGACTTATAAATGACAAGAAAGTTTATATTCTGACGGATGTGCCGTGGATTCAGGGAACGGCTGTTGAATATACTAATCAAGACCTGATCTATGTTAAGAAAGAAAATGTTGATTGGGTAACGGTTGCCGGACCGAATGATAGCTATTCGCTTGTTTCTGATGCGAACGGCGAGATTGTAACGCTAAAAGAAGTGGCTGCGGGCAAGAAGCAGAAAGACGATGAGTGCAAACAGGTGCTTGGCGCTCTTTCGACTTTGCGATTCGATGATGTGATGGGAGCGGACAAGGCGAAAGATTTAGTGTTCGATCACAAATTTAATTTGCAAATGAAAAATTCCACGCTATTCAATCTTGAACTTGCGAAAAAAGGGTCAGATACTTATATGAAGTGCAAGGTGGAATTTACAGATAAAAAGGCGGTAACGAAAGAAGAGGGAGTTGAGTCGCAGGAAGCACTCAAAAAGAAGGAAGCGAAACTGCTGGCGAAAGAAAACGCATTAAAACTGGCTGCTACTACTGAAGGGTGGGTCTATAAACTGCCATCGTATATGGGCACGAATTTGACTAAGCCTTTGAGCGAGTTGGTGGAAGATATTGTTAAAGATGCCAACGATGCGAATAAAATTTAAGATTTAAGATTGAAAATTGAAGATTTTAGGAACGGCTTCGCCGTGAGTTTTTATTAAATAAAGTCTGCGGGCTAATGTTGGTTTAGGGCGGCGGAAAGTTCCATATACTGATAAGGGAAGTTTTGATCATCGCATAATGCCTTGAATTTTTTTATTGTTTCTTCGTAGAGGGCGTTTTGTTTTTCGATGTCGCCTTTGCAGAAGAATATCCGGCAGCCGGAGAAACGAAATTCGCGGGCGGTACATTTGCCATCGATAAGATAAGGACAAATGTTTTGTAGTGGTTTATGCACCTTTTGAACCCCCAGCATAAAGCTGGGGGCTAACTGATTTATATTTGTGCGGAAATACAGGAGTTCGGGGGAGGTTACGAATAGTCTGTGGCCGAAGGACTCGAAGTTGCAGCATTTGCCGCAAGCGGAACAATCTGCATCAATTAATTTTATCTGTGAATCAAGCCAATCGTAGATTTGTTTGACCTGTTCGCAGATAATAATGTTTGTTTTGTCTTTCATATACGAGATTCTTCGCTGCGCTCAGAATGACAAAATATGTCAGAATCGTTACATATTTTTCAGTTTTTCGATTTCATCTATTGTATAGATTCTGCCTTTGTTAATACCAGGGCATTTTTGGGCGGCTGTGTTCCAATCGTCGATGCTGTGCAGGTTGTACGTCCAGAACGGCCAAGTTCGGCATTGAATCGGTCTGAAATTATAAATCGCGCAGCCTTTTGAGTTGCCGTTGCGGCAAAGGAAAATGCAATCCTTCGTTGTCTGATTTTCTTTTATGGAAATTCGCAGGCCGATTCGGCGCAGATATTTTGTGTGCAGTTCCTGCGGAGTCATATTCAGATGCTCGGCAAGTTTTTCAATTTCCTGCTTTGAAATCCATATAACGCCTTCTTCGGGGCCAGAGCAGCAATTGCAGCACTGCTGGCATTCGAAGTGAAGACCGTCTTTGTACCATTTATTCTTAGCCACGATGAAACCACGAATTAACACTAATAAACACTAATTATAATAGAAACCTGCGATATGGTAACCAATCGCTAACGCTCATGGCTCTGATTACCACTTTAAGATTCCGCCGGTGTCTGCGCTGGTAGCCATCGCGGCATACTTGGCGAGTGAGCCTTTGGTAACCTTAGGTTTCGGAGCGACGAATTTCTTTTTACGTTTCGCAAGTTCGGCGTTCGAGATTTTTACGGAAATTTTCTTGGCGGGTATATCGATTTCGATAATGTCGCCTTTCTTTATCAGGCCGATAGGTCCGCCGACCGATGCTTCCGGGCTGACGTGGCCGATGCAAGCGCCGCGAGTTCCGCCGCTGAATCTGCCATCGGTAATGAGTGCGACTGATTCGCCCAGGCCTGCGCCCATAATATAGCTTGTCGGGCTTAGCATTTCCTGCATACCGGGGCCGCCTTTCGGACCTTCATTTCTGATAATCACGACATCGCCCGCTTTTACTTTGCCGGCGAGGATGCCATCACAGGCTTCTTCCTGACTTTCGAAGATGACAGCGGGGCCGGTGTGTTTGAGCATTTTCGGTGTAACACCTGCGGATTTTACGACGCAGCCATTTGGTGCGAGGTTGCCTTTGAGGATTGCAAGGCCGCCGGTTTTCGAATATGCGTTTTCTATTTTATGTATGCACTCGTAATTTTTGATTTTTGCTTTGGCGATGTTTTGGCCAAGAGTTTTTCCTGTAACGGTGATGCAATCGGTGTTGAGCATACCTTTCATTCTGCTTATCTCTTTTAATATCGCACTGACGCCGCCGGCCTTGTTGACATCTTCGACGTGCCAATTGCTTGAGGGCGATACTTTGCAGATATTGGGGCATTTTCCGCTAATCTTATTGATGCGTTCAAGGTCGTACTTGATCTCGGCTTCATTTGCGATGGCCAAAGAATGCAGAACGGTATTTGTTGAGCCGCCCATTGCCATATCGAGAACGAAAGCGTTGTCGATAGACTTTGGCGTGATGATGTCGAGCGGTTTAATATCTTTTTTGATAAGTTGGATAATCTGTTTGCCTGCTTCTTTATAGAGCTTATCTCTTTCCTTGCTGATTGCGAGGATCGTACCGTTGCCGGGGAGTGCGATTCCGATAGCTTCGCAAAGACAGTTCATACTGTTTGCGGTGAACATACCGGAGCAGCTTCCGACTGATGGGCAACCTGTGCATTCGAGTTCGTGCAGTCTTTTGGCGTTTATTTTACCTGCTTTATATGATGCGACACCTTCGAAGACGGAAATCAGGTCAACGGCGTTACCTTTTGAATCTTTGCCGGCAGCCATTGGGCCGCCAGAGACGAAAATTGTAGGGACATTGACGCGGACGGATGCCATTATCATTCCCGGAACGATTTTGTCGCAATTTGGAATACAGATAAGGCCATCGAAACAATGGGCGCGTACCATAGATTCGACCGCATCGGCGATAATTTCACGGGATGCGAGCGAGTATTTCATTCCGGTATGACCCATTGCAATGCCATCGCAAATAGCGATAGTGTTGAATTCGAAAGGTACGCCTCCGGCAGCGCGGACGGCGGCTTTTACCTTCTGGGCAACGATATTTAAGTGTTTATGGCCGGGAACGACTTCACAAAAGCTGTTCGCAATGCCGATAAAAGGTTTATTGATGTCAGAATCTTTCAGACCGCAGGCTCTAAGCAGGGCTCTGTGCGGAGCGTGCTGGAAGCCTTTTTTGACGGTGTCACTTTTCATAGGTATTTACTCCTTAATAAGTTATGGTAAAATGCCATCACATCTTGTGATGACAGAAAGTAAGTATTATACGGATTGTACGGTAAAAATAAACAGAATGATTCGGAAAT
>MHYA01000149.1:15326-15468 GCA_001825675.1 Planctomycetes bacterium GWF2_42_9
TCTTGTAAATAATGGATTAAATACCAAATGGTATAATTAATCTCGCGTTGTAGGAATTGTAAATTTTTAAGAAGCTTCGCTTTACCCGCGGAGCATCGTATGAATATTTCATGGATGTGTATAGTTATTTTATTTTAATGAT
>MHYA01000150.1:0-253 GCA_001825675.1 Planctomycetes bacterium GWF2_42_9
CATAATTTGCCGTAAGCCAAATCTACCAAAATGAATATTATGACTTTTGTTTTATCGCAAGTTCCAGTGAACTTGCGTGGTATCGGCTTCATCGTTGTTTTGATACTGGCATTCATCTTCATTTTGGTAGTTTTGGCTTACGGCAAATTATGGCTCCAGGCAAAACTTTCAGGCGCGCCGGTTTCATTTGGTGAACTTATTGGTATGACACTTAGAAAAGTGGATTCGCGAACAATCGTACAGAGCAGAATTA
>MHYA01000150.1:277-2350 GCA_001825675.1 Planctomycetes bacterium GWF2_42_9
TGAGCCAGAGAGATCTCGAAAGCCATTACCTTGCGGGCGGAAGAGTTCCAAACGTTGTGCGGGCATTAATCGCCGCTGACAGGGCAAATTTAAATTTAACATTCAAAATCGCAACAGCAATCGACCTTGCGGGCCGAGATATTCTCGACGCGGTACAGACTTCGGTTAATCCCAAAGTCATCGATTGTCCTGACCCTGCAAAAGGCCGCGAAACGGTGGATGCGGTTTCGCAGGACGGCATTCAGTTAAAAGCGAAGGCACGAGTTACAGTGCGAACGAATCTTCAGCGGCTCATCGGCGGTGCAACCGAACCTACCATTATCGCTCGCGTAGGTGAAGGCATAGTTACAACTATCGGCAGCGCAATTACACATAAGAGTGTACTGGAAAATCCTGATAATATCTCAAAGCAGGTTCTTGCAAAAAGTCTAGACGCCGGAACAGCATTTGAAATTCTATCGATTGATATTGCTGATATAGACGTCGGCGAAAATATCGGTGCAAAACTACAGGCCGCCCAGGCGGAAGCTGACCTTGCAAGAGCACGTGCCGAAGCAGAGAAACGCAGAGCAATGGCTGTGGCACGTGAACAGGAAATGAGGGCGCTGGTACAGGAAAACAGAGCTAAAGTCGTGCTTGCCGAAGCTGAAGTTCCGCTTGCAATGGCTGAAGCGTTCAAAAAAGGCAACCTCGGTATTATGGATTATTACAAAATGAAAAATATCGTGGCTGATACAACGATGAGAGAATCTATCGCGAAGCCGCCGAAAAAAGAAGAATAACTTGTTCAAACTGACCAATTGTCAGTTTGAAGTCGCTAGTCGTTGATTTTTAGTCGTTAGTTGCGGAATCCCGACTTCGTCGGGTACAAAAAATTATGAATATTCTAATATATAATATTCTTGCTGCGAAAAATGAGGGCTGGGAACAGCTTGTCATTCTTTTGATCGTTTTCGGCATAGCGATAATAAAGAAAATCTTTTCAAGTATTAAAAACTATTCAGAAAATCAATCGAAGCAGTATAAAGAACAACAGGATACTTCTGTTCATCCAAAACGTACTTATTCAAAAGATGATTTTAAAACCATAGAACAGATACGGGATGAAAAGATTGCCCAAATTCGGCAAAGATATGGTATTGCGGAACAGAGCAAACCCAAGCCGCAAGCTCAATATGAGGCTGAACGTGAATCTTTGGAAGAACACCCAATAAGAGAACATATTTTCGAGGCTCCTGCGCCTCCGCCGACTTACGTTCCACAGGTCCATCGTCTTAAGAAAAAACCATCGGTGCAGAAGCCGCAGGAAGTTATCCAGCAGCCTTCAGCGTATGAACAACCACAGAGAGCAGCACATACTTTCGAGCATAGTAAAAAATTGAAAATTGAAGCAAAGGAAACTGCGGACGACAGGCTTATACGATTATCTTCGCCGCAGGATTTGCGAGCGGCGATTTTGTATCAGGAAATTCTCGGCAAGCCGCTGGCATTGAGAGATTGATAAGAATCCTATATCATTAAAAAAGGCCGACGCTTGAAACGCCGGCCTTTATTTTTTAGATTGCTTCGTCGTCCTGCTTCGCATTACTCAACAGGACTCCTCGCAATGACAAGAGTCTATTCATTCAGGTTTACAACGACATATCTTGAAATATCTTCCTGAAGGATATAAAACAGGATTGAATTGCCGGCCTTTTTGACCGCTTTCCAGAATTCGTCAACATCTTTAACCTTTTGACGATTGACTTCCAGAATCAATGTGCCGGGAACTAACTGCTTTTCTTCAGCAGGCGAACCTTGCTCCACGGCTGTTACAATAATGCCTGTCTCGTTTTTATAACCGAATTGTTTGGCAAGATCAGGCGTAAGATTCTGAACTGTCAGTCCGAGTTTTTCAACTGTCGATTCTTCGGCAGGAGTTTGCTTTTCTGCTTCTTTGCCGGGTCTGGTTGCAAGCTCAAAAGTAAAATCTTTTTCTTTGCCGTCTCGGATAACCGTTAAAGTCAATTTAGTCCCGGGCGGCATTTTCGCAACTTGATTTCTAAACGCATCCCATGTTTCTATTTCTTTGCC
>MHYA01000150.1:2361-21251 GCA_001825675.1 Planctomycetes bacterium GWF2_42_9
CGCCGTTCTGAAGACCTGCTTTTTCGGCGGGGCTATCAGCTACGAGTTTATGAATGACAACGCCCTTCTTCTGGCCTTTTGCTCCGAGCAATTCAGCCATTTCAGGCGTAACATCCTGACCAAAAATGCCAATATAGCCCCGTACAACTTTGCCGCTTTCGACAATCTGTTTGTAAACATATTTGGCGATATTGATCGGGATTGCGAAACCTATACCCATATATCCGCCGCTGGAGCTGTATATAGCGGAGTTAATGCCTATAACCTGCCCATCGATATTTACCAACGGCCCGCCGGAGTTGCCGAAGTTGATGGCGGCATCTGTCTGAATAAAATCCTGGAATTGAACGTCCGGCAAACCGATATTCGTTCGTCCTTTTGCGGAAACTATGCCAGATGTTACCGTATGGCTCAAGCCAAATGGATTACCGATTGCAAGTACCCACTGGCCTACCCGAAGTTTATCCGAATCGCCAAGTTCGGCAAACGGTAAATTCTTGGCATCAACCTTAATGACCGCGATATCTGTTTCCGGGTCTGATCCGATGACTTTTGCTTTGAGTTCGCGTTCGTCGGAAAACTTAACCGTAATTGTATTTGCATCTTTTACGACGTGATTATTGGTGAGAATATAACCATCGGCAGAGATGACGAAACCTGTGCCCTGACCTCTGCGGATTTGTTTGCGTTCCTTTGGCTGCTGTTGTTGCTGCTGCTGCTGACGCTGACGGAACTGTGGACCAAAGAATTTTTCAAAGAATTCATCGTTTTGAAAATCTTCGAATGGATTCCAATATTGATATTTCTGGGTGAATGTCTGCTGTGTACTGATAAATACTACAGCCGGGCTTACCTTTTCCGCTACATTGGCAAAGGCTTCGCCTGTATCGCGAAGAGTTTGGATTTCTGTTTTCGCATCAGGTGCGGCGAAACAAAATGGTGCTAAAACAGAAATAGATAAAATTGATACAAATACCAATAAAGTTTTCTGATGTTTCATTTGAGCTAATCCTTTCATTCTTTACCGTAATTGCGTTAAACTAATTTTAAAAACTAAATACGCAGATAAATCCCTGATTGTTCAATTAATAGCTACAAATTTAGTTTTTTCCATAGTATTTATTACTATTTATAATACTTTTTTACTTTATAATGGAAAACGGCATAAATAATTATTGGGCATAGACTTGTATTTTTAAAAGAATATGATATAAAACAGCAATGGACATAATTTATCAAGACAACGACATAATAGCGATTAATAAGCCGGCAGGTGTCAGCGTTACTCACGACAGGGGCGGAAGCAAAAGCATCATAGAGATGCTGCAAAGCAAACCCGGATATGAAGAAACTCTGGTAATACACCGGCTTGATAAAGACACAAGCGGCATAATGATTTTTGCGAAAAATGCGGAATCACATCGGCATTACTGCCAGATTTTTGAAGAATCACAGGCAAGGAAAATTTACCTTGCGCTTGTAACGGGCAGACCAGATGAAAATACAGGTGAAATCGATGCCCCGCTTATGCAATGCAAAAAAGACGCTTTGAAAATGACTGTCGATGTGAAGAAAGGCAAAGAATCGCAAACTCGCTGGCAGCTTTTGGCTGATTTCGGCAGGTTATCACTCGTTGCAGCTCGGCCTTTGACAGGCAGAACACACCAAATCAGAGTGCATTTCCAATACGCAGGTTTTCCGCTGGCCATAGACCCATTGTACAGCGGTAATGAACCAATTATGCTTTCAGCGTTCAAATCCAATTACAGGCTTGGCAAATTTGCTGAAGAAAAACCGCTGATCGAAAGGCTGACTCTTTGTGCGTATGAGTTGGAGATCGAGAATCATCATTTCATCGCGCCGCTTGAGAAGAAATTCAAAGCAACTGTAAAGATGCTAACAAAATATAGTTCTAAGGGTAGTGATTTTTTTTTGAATGAGAAAAATTTCCAGGAAATATTAGATTCAAAACCATTATCACTTGATATTTAATTAGTCGCTAGTTGTTAGTTGTTAGTGGCGGAATCCGAGGTTGTCGGAATTATTATTCAAAGGAATGAATTATGAAAAAATATGTTTTCATTATTTGTCTGTGCTGTTTGTTTTTATCCGTTTATGCCAAAGCTGAAGATAAGACCATTCTGCCAGGCACGCAGGATTTAAACGCTATCAAGAAAATTGTTATATTTGTCGAGCAAAAACGCGAATTTGAGGTTTTTCACTGGCGAGCAAAAACGGCTTATGGAACGGCAAGTCTGCTGGGCGGATTTGAAGGCGACGCCATCGCTCACAAAATAGATAAAGACAAAGACACAAAAGAAGCTGCGCCAATGCTGGACTCCATTAAAGATATTAGCTGCAGTGAGATGTTTATAGAATCGCTTAAGCCGATAAAGGAATCCAAGCAGTTCGAGAAGGTCGATATAAAAACCGGCGAGTTTGAAAAATCAAGTTTGAAAGAGTATGATGCCGCAATCGCTTTCACCATCAAGAAATGGGGAATACGTCTTGTCGATCGGGAAAATGAAAAGCTGGCGGGCTTTACCGAACTCGAAGTTAAAATGCTGAAAGCCAATGAGAAAAAACCGATCTGGGATCAGCGAGAAGTTGTAGTTTCAGGCCAAAAGCAAACCATTGAAGGGTTCACAGCCGATGGCAAAATGCTGAATGAAGAAGTTCGGACAGCGATCAAAAAAGCAGGAGCACAGATGTCGAACGTATTGCTGTACCCTTCTGCAAAAGCTGAACCCAAAAAGGAAGCCAAGAAAGAAAAAGGCAAAAAGGAAAAAGTCAAAGCGGAATCGCTGCCGATCAATAATGATATAACTTTCAAAACCGGCCCATTGGGAACGCTTAAGCCTTTGAAAATCGACGTTCAGCCCTTTACCGATAACAGGCAAACCAAAGATAAAATCGGTGAACTTCGCAACGGTTTCGGCGGCAAAGCGGGAGCTGTAAATGCAAACCGCCCCGCGACGGATATTGTAACCGATGCGATAGGCTCAACCTTTACCGCAAACGGGCATACGTTAAATAATACAGAAAAAGACATTATCATAACAGGTTCAGTCGATACCTATTGGTTCGAATCACAATTAAGGATGAGCAGTTGGGAACTGATGGGCACTATCGATATAAACCTGGTTGTTCAGGACAACAAAGGTAAAGTTCTATTTACAAAGAAATATTCCGGCCATCACGATAGAGTGCTGGGGCTTTTCTGGCCTAAGACAATTATAGAAATAATGGATGCCGCGATGGCAAACCTGACCGACCAAATACCCTACGATGCCCAACTTATTGACGCGATTAAAACATACCAAAAGTAGGAATTTACTTGCAAATTAAGGCTTTTTCAGTAATCTTTTGTGTTCTCAATACCACAGGCATATTAATAACGCGTTGAACGGGCAACAATGTCATTAGGCCGGCTTCGCTAAGCCGCGATCCACGAACACAGTTATTTATGACCATTGGTAAAAGGATACGAAAGATTATGGCTGATAAAACGATTAAAATTGGATTGGTTGGATTCGGTACTGTAGGCAGCGGAGTTGCTAAAATTCTGCTGGAAGACTGCGACTACATCAAAGCAAAAACCGGCTTAAAACTGGAACTTGTAAAGATAGTTGATGTCGATACAAAGAAAGAAAGACCTGTAAAACTTCCTGCCGGTGTTCTCACCAATGACTTGAACAGCATTGTCAACGACAAAGACATCCAAATCGCTATTGAACTCGTCGGCGGAACAAAAATCGCCAAAGATATTCAGTTAAAAATGCTTGCAGCCGGCAAAGACGTTATCACAGCAAACAAAGCACTTCTTGCAGAACACGGCAACGAACTTTATACAGCAGCGCACAAAGCCGATAAATGCATCGCGTTCGAGGCGAGCTGCGCGGGCGGGATTCCGATCATTTCCGCAATAAGAACAGGTCTTGCAGCGAACAAGATCAAAGCGATTTACGGAATTGTGAACGGAACGTGCAATTATATTCTTACGAATATGACGAGCAAAAATGAAAGTTTCCGCACCGCTCTCAAACAGGCACAGGATAAAGGTTATGCGGAAGCTGACCCGACACTGGATATCAGCGGCGGAGACAGCGCACACAAGCTGGCGATTCTGTCGTCTATAAGTTTCGGCTGCGAAATTCACCCTGAAGATATTTTTGTAGAAGGTATTGAAAACATAGATATTGCCGATATTCGTTACGGCCACGAAATGGGGTATACGCTTAAACTTCTGGCGATTGGGCAAAAAACCGCGGAAGGAAAAATTTCTCTGCGGGTTCATCCATCGTTTATCGCATCTGAAAACGCGCTTGCACGAGTTGACGGCCCATTTAATGCGATCAGTATTTTCGGACACGCAGTCGGGCATACTATGTTTTACGGACGCGGAGCGGGAATGATGCCGACCGCATCGGCTATTGTCGCGGATATTATTGAAGTCGCGATGGGCAATTCCAAAAAACTGTTCAAGCATTTGACTCTCGAACCGAGAAATAAAGATTCTATCGCAAAAGTCGATGATTTGATGAGCAGATTTTATATCAGGCTTCGCGTTCTAGATAAGCCCGGGACGTTCGCACAAATTACTTCGATTCTGGCAAAACACGAAATCAGCCTTTCAGGCGTTCTGCAGCACGAAGAACAAAATTCAAATAATGTTGTGCCGGTGATTATCATTACTCACCAGACACAGCAGAAAAAAATATCGGCGGCACTTGCTGATTTCGAAAAACTTGAAATGGTAAAAAACAAACCGGTCTGCATAAGGATTGTAGACATACCGCAGGATGGCGATTAATGAAATACGTTGTAATAATACCAGACGGTGCAGCGGATGAGCCGATTGAACAATTCGGCGGGAAAACTGTTTTCGAGGCCGCCGAGATTCCGAATATTGATCATTTGAGTAAGACAGGCAGATTAGGGCTTGTTCAGACGGTTCCAGATAAAATGTCGCCGGGCAGCGATGTTGCTATGATGAGTCTGCTGGGATATGACCCCAAACGATATTATACAGGCAGAGCCCCTCTTGAAGCGGTCGCGATGAATATTCAGCTTGAGCCGACAGATTGGGTTTTCAGATGCAATCTTGTAACGATCGCGGATAATAAAATGGCAGACCACAGCGCAGGGCACATCTCAAGTCCTGAAGGCGCAAAGATTATCGAAGATCTAAATAAAAATTTCGGCACTGATAAAATTAAATTTTATCCGGGTGTCAGCTACCGTCATCTCTGCGTAATCAAAGGGACAGAGTTTGATGTTTATACCGAACCGCCGCACGATATCATCGGGCAATCGGCAGAGAAGAATCTGCCTCGCGGAAAACACGCTGACATTCTGACCGATCTAATGGCAAAATCAAAACAGCTTTTGGCTGAACACGAAATAAATAAAATCCGAAGAGACCTCGGCGAAAATGCTGTAAGCTCGATTTGGCTTTGGGGACAGGGTAAAAAGGCATCGATGGATAGCTTCCATAGCCGATTCGGTTTGCGAGGCACTACAATAACCGCGGTCGACCTTGTTCGCGGAATTTCAAAGCTCATCGGCTTTGACCTTATTCAGGTTGAAGGCGCAACAGGTTTTGCGGATACAAATTATAACGGCAAAGCACAGGCGGCAATCGACGCTCTTGAAAAGTACGATTTGGTTTTCGTACATATCGAAGGGCCTGACGAAGCCGGACACGCAGGTAATGCGGAATTAAAAAAATTAGCCGTAGAACGTATTGACAAATATGTGGTCGGGCCTGTATATAAGGCCCTGCAAAAATACGACGGCTGGCGAATGCTGGTTATGCCGGATCATCCAACCCCCTGCAAAGGTCAGGCCCATACAGGCGGGCCGGTTCCATTTGTGATGGCAGGGACTGGTTTAGACCCGCTGCTTGGAAATCCATTCAGCGAAAATTTCGCGGCTCAGTCAGGCTTGAAAATTGAAAAAGGTTATGAATTAATGGAATATTTTATTAAACGTTAATACCGTTTTTTTTTGGAAACTTCATACTATGGCTAAAAAAAAGGAACTTGTAGTTCAGAAATTCGGCGGTACTTCGGTAGCTAACGCTGAAAAGATCAAACGAGCCGCGCAAAGAGCTATCAATGAGTTTGACCAGGGCAAACAGGTCATAATGGTAGCGTCCGCACGCGGACAGCAGACCGATGTCCTTATTAAAGATGCACTGGAAGTAAACCCTAATCCGCCAAAACGTGAAATGGATCAGCTTTTGAGCACGGGCGAGCAGCAGACAGTTTCGCTCATCGCGATGGCAATCGAAGGTATGGGCAGAAAGGCAATTAGCTTTACCGGTGCTCAAATCCGTATGATTACCGACAGCGTACACACAAAGGCAAGGATTAAAAGCATCGATACAAAGCGTATCAAGAAAGCTCTCGACGAAGGCAATATCGTGATCGTCGCGGGATTCCAGGGCGTTGATGAAAACGAAGACATCACGACACTCGGTCGAGGCGGTTCAGACACAAGCGCAGTCGCTTTAGCTGCCGCGATGAAAGCTAATACCTGCGATATATTCACAGACGTCGACGGCGTATATACGACTGACCCGCGAGTCTTCAAAGAAGCGGTCAAGCTCGATCAAATCAGTTACGATGAAGTGCTCGAAATGGCAAGCCTGGGTGCAGGTGTTATGCACGGCAGGAGCATCGAATTCGGCAAAAAATATAATGTTGTCATACATGTAAGAAGCAGTATGTCAGATAAAAAAGGTACTTTAATTACTCATGAGGTCCCACAAATGGAAGGAATACTTGTATCAGGCGCCACTATTGAAAAAAATCTTGCGAAAATCAGTTTGATCGGTGTTGATAACAAACCCGGCAACGCAGCGAAAGTTTTCGCTCACCTGGCAGCAGCCAAAGTCAGCGTAAACGATATTATTCAAACAGAAGTAAGCAATAAGAAGGCGAATGTCTCTTTCACAGTAAGCAAAAATGATTTTAACGACGCGAAAAAAGCGGTCGATGAAATCAAAGAAAAAGTCGGCTGCGAAAACCTTTTCTTCCGCGACGATATCGCTGAAGTCTCTATCATCGGCGTTGGTATGCGAACACACTACGGCGTAGCGAATATGATGTTCAGCACTCTTGCGAAAGAGAAAATCAATATCGATTCGATCACGACAAGTGAAATTCGTATAAGCTGCATCGTAGATAAAGCACAAGGCGACAAAGCACTCGTAAGCGTTTGCAAGACGTTCGAACTTGATAAACCAGTAAATAAACGCAGCTACGTTAAATAGTCGTTAGTTGATAGTTGTTAGTCGCTAGTTAGTTGACGAATAAAAATGAAACAAACTCAAAGCCGATTGCGAAAGAAAATTCTAACGCTTTCGGCTTTTTTATTTATTTCAGCTTTTGCCTGGCTGGATCATAAATATCATTTCATTCCTGCGGGCTATCCCACAGCCGCCCAAACGCAGGATAGTAACGATTGGGACAAATACAACGATAAATGTTTTGTCGTAGTAAAAACCATCGACGGCGACACCCTCGATATAAACATACCGGACGGCCGATACGAACATACGCGAATCAGGCTGCTGGGTGTTGATACGCCTGAAACGAAAAAGCCCGATACGCCGGTGATGTATTTTGGGCCCCAAGCGAGTAATTTCACAAAAGAAAAAACGCTCGGCAAAAAAATTACTGTGCTGATGGACAGGCAGGCAAACGCACGCGATAAATACGGAAGATTGCTAGCCCACATTCAACTTGAAGATGGTACAATATTAAATGAAGAATTAATACGCAAAGGTTTTGCTTATGCGGATACGCGATTTCCGCAGAGTTTCAATAAAGAGTATGCCCTGCTTGAAAAACAAGCAAAAAAAGCAAAAGCAGGATTGTGGGAAAAAGTTACTGTTGAGCAGATGCCGAAATGGCGGCAAAAACAAAATCAAAAATGAAATATAGTATGCCGAAGGCATTCCACAATTTTTATATTTTATTTTTTATATCTAATATTTTTTAGTATCGGTCGATTGGCAGATTTAAATTTTGCGGTCTTGTCAAATCTATGAAGCTGCCCTTTTGAGCGGCTCGGATTTGAATCGTGCCGTATTCTTTGTATGTGTTATAAAGGATCGCGAGTTTTTCTTCATCTTTCGCTTCGAGATTTTTATGCCATTGACCAATGCGAGCGCCCCACCTTATTTCTGTGCCGTCTTTTGCATAGAAAACTATGTGCGGCTGGGAAGTGCTTCTCCTGCCGTTAAAGTTGCTCATATCTATTGATTTTATTTCAGCAAGTAAAGGTTTGTTCGGCTGCACCTGCTTATCCATTTTGTCTAAAAGTTCAATCAGTTCAATAGCTGCTGTAACATCTTCACGCTGCCAAGTTTCACCAATGGAACGGGCTGAAAGCTGGTGAGCTGGAACGCCTGAAATTTCTACGATCGTTAGTTTACTGACCGGCACATAATCAAGAACAACTGCTTTCTCATCGAGATAGTACCAGCCATCGTTTGCGGTAACCAATGCGATCGGTTTACGAAAATCGGCATTTACCACAATAGACTTACTGCCGACACTTACCTGCACATTATAAAGCCAGGCCAACGGTCGAAGATTTTCGCCAACACGTCTTGCGGTGGCTTCATTCAAAATGAAAATATCGCCGCCCTTCTTGGCGGATTCCCCTATTTCGCGATCAAGTTCGGGGCTGATCCAATCCGGCGCGTTGGTAATTTCAAGATCAAGCTGTTTTTCACCAAAATGATAACTCTGCTTAACGAATCTTTCCTGATAAATAAAACCAATTACCAATCCTACCGCGACAATGATGATTGAGAAAATAATCAGAGTATTGCGGACAGCCTTTGAACGCTCTTTCTTTTCGGTTTTAGTTAATTTCTTTTTAAAACCGAACCATGATTTTTTACTCTTTTCAGCCAATTTATGCTTTCCTTCTCAATGTTGTCTCAATAATTTTCATACATAATTGGCTCATATCCAGACCGGTTTTGGCCGCGGCTTTGGGTAAAAGTGAATGCGATGTGAAGCCGGGAATTGTATTTATTTCGATAACATACGGAATGCCGTCCTGACTGATGATCATATCTATCCTGCTGAAATCTCTGCATCCGACCGCTTTAAAACTTTTCAACGCCGTATCGTCTATTTTCGTCAGCAGTTTTTCATCCTGGATCGTATCGAATAAATATTGCGTCTGATCGTCGTTGTATTTCGCATCATAATTATAAAAATCTCTGGATGTTCTGATCTCTATAACAGGCAGAACTTTATCATCGACAATACCAACTGTGATTTCTCTGCCGGTGATAAACTTCTCAACCATACAGTCGCCGAATTCATTGTAGCATTCCTCGGCGGCGGATTGCACATTTTCAAATCCTTCAATAATTTTTACGCCAACGCTGCTGCCGTTCCTGATAGGTTTGACTACGAATTTTTTATCCGATGCAAAAGTAGTTTTCTTGCTTAAATCCTCAAGCTCTTTAGCTGTCCTTATTTCAACAACAGGCGCAACAGCAACACCCGCAGATTGAAGAGCTTTCTTGCAAGCCATTTTATCAAACGCGATCCTGCTTGATTTCGAATCACAGCCAGTGAAGAGCAGTTTTTTGCGTTCGCAGATTTCCTGCATATCGCCGCCCTCACCAAACTCGCCGTGAAAGACTAGGAAAAAAATGTCGATGCTTTTATCGTCGAGTATCCAGGGCTTATCGGGCATAAAATCATGCTCGATAACTTCCAAAGAAGGGAATTTGCGCAAGGCCTGCGCGACACATTTTCCGCTGGTCAGACTGACTTGCCGTTCAGAACCAACCGCACCCATCAATACCGCAACTTTTAAACCACCTGATATATTAAGGTCCATCTATTTACCAGATTTCTATTTCCAATTCGAGTGCAACATCGAATTTTTCTTTAACTTTCTTTTTGATTAAATCAATTAACGAAATAACATCGCTGCTTTTGCATCCATTTTCGGCAACGATAAAGTTCGCGTGTTTTTCGCTTACAGACGCACCGCCGACTTTAGTACCTTTAAGGCCGCATCGGTCAATCATTGCGCCGGCACTCATCCCTCTTGGATTTTTGAAAACGCATCCAGCACTTTTCATATTCAAAGGCTGGGTATTTTTTTTGTAAATCCATACTTCTTTATAAGAACGCAAAAGCTGCTCCGGGTCGGCTTCGACTAATTTTAATTTTGCCGCGAGAATAACTTTTGCCGTAATGTTCGTATGCCTGTAATCGAATGAAAGCTCGGGTTTGGATCTTTCAAAAATATTGCCATGACTGTCCATCAGTATAACCGATTCAACCGCAGAGCCAATATCGCCGAAATTTCCGCCTGCGTTCATACGGATCGATCCGCCAACTGAACCGGGAATACCAGCCAATGCTTCCAAGCCGCCAAGACCTTTGCGAACGCAATCGCGGACAAGACTGCTCAAATCCGCACCGCCGCCAACTTCGAGCATTTGGTCTTTTTGTTCTAATTTGCAAAAAACATCATTATCCAATTTAACGACTGCGCCTTTTACGCCTTCGTCGTGAATAAGAAGATTAGAGCCAAAACCAAGAACGCGCAGCGGCACATTATTTTCGCCGCAAAGACGGACAACTTCCGCAAGCTGTTCGAAGGTTTGAGGTCTAATAAAAAATTCAGCTTTTCCGCCCAGTCCAAACCAGGTTAGTTTGCTTAAAGGATAGTCCTTTTCAACTATTTGCTCTAAGCCATTGAATATATTCGTCCGCAACTTTCCAGACATTACCAGCTCCCATAGTCATTAAAATATCGCCGGATTCTACATTATTTTTCAAAAATTCGCAAATGCTTTCAAAAGAATTGATAAACATTGCGTTGCTGCCCTTTTTCTTGATTTCATCGACCAGCACTTGTGCGTTTACCTCGGTTCGCGATTTTTCGGTATCACGAACAAAATAAATATCCGGCACAATCGTCAGATCGGCAAGTTTGAAACTGTCGGCAAAATCTTCAAGCAGGAATCTTGTCCTGCTGTATTGGTGCGGCTGGAAAATACAAAATATCCTTCTGCCGTCATAACGCTGCCTCATACCGTTTAAACTCGCCTTTATTTCAGTAGGATGATGTGCATAATCGTCATAAACGCAAATGCCGTTAATCTCGGCTTTTTTCATCAGACGTCTATCCATACCTTCAAAACCGCCGAGTACGCCAAGCACATCTTTGGCATCAATACCAAGCCCTACGGCCGCAGCTATTACTGCAAGAGCGTTGCGGACATTATGCTTGCCGGGCAATTTAATAGTAGTTTTGCCGATTACAGTTTGTTTATACAGACAGACGAATTCCGTTCTATCGGGAAATTCGTTTATATCTCTTGCTGAATAATCGCATTTATCCGAAAGCCCGAAAGTGAGAATATTTTTATCTCTTCTGAACTTTGAAATTAATTTAGCGACGTTGTTGTCTTCGCCGGATGCAACCAAAAAGCCGTCTGGTCTTATGCCGCCTGTAAAATCACCAAATGCTTCGACTATCTCATCGATGCCGGAATAATAGTCCAGATGATCTGGTTCGATATTGAGGATAATGCCAACCTGCGGGCGAAGATTTAAGAAACTTCGGTCATATTCACACGCTTCGGCAACAAACACATCGCTGCTGCCTACACCTGATGAAGTGTTATATTGTACAATATCGGCACCTACAACGAAATTCGGCTCAAAACCCAAATTTTTTAGTATGTAAGTCAACCAGCCGGTGGTAGTGCTTTTGCCGTGTGTGCCGGAAACGGCTACGCCCTTATACCTATCCATCACTAACCCCAGCATTTGAGCGTACTTATAAATTCTAACGTGCCGCTTTTTGGCTTCGATTAGTTCTGGATTATCGTCTTTGACAGCCGCTGAAATGATAACGCCATCGAGTTTTTCGGGTAAATTTTCGGCTTTATGGCCTATTTTAAGAGTTGCCCCATCATCTGTGAGCCTTTCGGTAAGATTTGACTCTTGCATATCCGAGCCGCTAATAACGGCCTTTTCCTTCATCAAAATAGCCGCAAGTGCGCTGGTTCCAACCCCACCGATACCAATAAAATGGTAATTTTTGCCTTCCGCTGGCGATTTTTTATCCATATTTTTGCTACCTATCGGCACATAATATTGATGTGCGCTTTTAACAGGCTTATACTCCATTAACTTCAAGGTCAAACTCCATTTCGATGTAAATCTTACCTAATTTATAGTTAAAATCGGCTTGTTGCAACAATAAACTTAAACTAAATGAAGGTAAAAAATTATTTTTAATTTGCGGCTTTAAAAAGTGAAATAACTTGGATTTCGCACTATTTTTCAGTGTTATTTTGAGTTAATGCAACTCTTATCTTTGGAAGCCCAACAATATCAAAAGTAGAAGAAGCTATTTCAATACCTGATTTCTCAAAACCTTCCAGGATATCCCTGCTTAATTGATCCTTCAGGTCGCGAATGCCCGAAGTTCGAGTAATGAACCGCAACGTCAGTTCAAGCCAATCATCAGTTAATCTATAATATACTTTAGGCTCTATGTTGTCATAATTGACCATATATTTGCGACGAAGATCAGAAAAAAGTGGTTTTGCAATTTCCTGAATTTCAGCCGTATATTTTTGAGCAGTGCCGATTAATATTTCTTCGGCTTTTATCCGATTTGACCCATACTTTAGAGCTATTTGTATTTCTTCCCAAAGAAAAGGAAATTCACGAGTATAATTATAGAGTGGTGTTTCAAAAACCTTATCATTTGTAATAGTAACAATTCTGCCGGTATATTGACGTGCTTCGACCCACATTGCGGGATCAGCCATCTGAACAGATGGAGGCTGGCCCATTTCCATTACACGGGTATAAGTGAAATTCAGGCTTGTAACATCTCCTCTCACACCCCCCATAGAAATACGATCTCCGACATTAAAAAGGCCACCTCTAAGAATGATGAAATATCCTGCAACCGAAGTTATTATTTTTTGCAGGGCAAATGTCAAACCAACCGCAATCAAGCCTATGCCGGTCGTAAGTCTTTTAGGATCATCGAACCATACTGATATAAAGAATATAACTGAAAAGAATGTAAGTAAAAGTTTTATCGCCTGATTTGACCAGAATAATGCGCTGACATCGATCCTCCCTCGCATATATCTTCTTATAAAAAACCTCAATATTTTCGCTGTCATCCATATAACAAAAAATATCAAGAACGTTAGAAGCAGCTTCATCCCGTTTTCCAAAGTAAAACCGACAAGCTTTACTCCAAAAACATGGATTGCACCTTTTGGCCCTATACTGAAAATTGCCGCACAAACCCCAGACATCGATATACATTCAAAGAAAGCTCAATATGGCTTAATTAACGAACACCCGCTGTCATATCGGAAAGCGTCTTTTCACACACTTTTCTGCATTCCTCAAGTTCCTTGGTATCAAAAGATGTCATTACAGGATGCGATTCAATCATTTTCTTTAAGATTTCCACAAAAAGACCTTTCAATATAAAACTTAAATTGAAAGTAATCTTCATTCAAAGATGAATAAATAAGTTTAATGACGAAATTAATTGAGGCATTTGCTTATTTTGCCTCACTTCAAAACCATTTATACTCGCAGGTTATATGTCCTTACTGAATTCCATTATAAGAATCTTAATTGTTTCCGTTTACTTTGTTCTTGTTTTACCACTTCTGATCCAGAACAGCCGTCTTTCGCTCTTGACGATGTGAGAAGTAGCCATACGATATTAGGAGCTATTATGAAGGCAAGATTAGTTAAACTATGGGAATATCTGACCACAAGTTATTGGCTGATTCCTTTAATCATGATTGTGATTGCTTCAACATCAGCCGTGCTTCTGGTAAAATTAGATCGATCCACTGATTTGGAACCATATAGGGCATATTTCTTTATTTTTTCAGGTGGTTCTGATTCAGCGGGCAGGGTGCTTTCAACTATCGCCGGAACGGTAATTACTATCACAAGCATTGTATTTTCGATTACAGTCGTAGTCCTGACACTAGCATCAAATCAGTTTGGGCCAAGGCTCTTGAGAAATTTTATGGATGACAAACAGGCACAGATTTCACTGGGTACATTTATAAGCACATTCATTTTCTGTCTCATAGTTTTGTCTTATGTTCGTTATGGTGAAGGCAAAACGGATTTTGTGCCAAGGATTGCTGTTTCTATCAGTCTTATTCTTGCGTTGATATCAGGGTTGATGCTGAGCTTCTATATTCATCACATAGCTCTGAAAATACAGCCTGATATGGTTTTGCATGAAATTTGTCAGTTGCTTGAGGAGCAGATTGCAGAAGAAATGCCTTCGCTGGATAGCAGCAACGAGCCAATTCAGGATAAGGCTGAGGAGCTAAACTTGAGTAAAAGTTCTGCTGTCACGATGAAAAGTTCAGGATATATCGAAATAATTGATTATGATTCTGTGTTTCAATTGGCATCTGAGAACGATTTAATTGTAAGATTCAGATTCAGAGCCGGACAGTTCGCTGTTGCCGATCAGGTTTTGGCAGATGTTTTTGGTTCGGAAGTTGATTCAAAATTAGTGAATCAAATCCGCAATGCAGCGGTTCTTTCATATCATCGCACACCTGTTCAGGACCTTGAATTTTCAATTGGGCAAATTGTGGAAATTGCGACACGGGCGTTATCACCAGGCATAAATGATAGTTTTACCGCCATTACCTGCATCGACAGACTAGGCCAGGAATTCGGATCCATTGCCATGAGGCCAGAAATGAAGAAATTGTTAACAGACGATAAAGGTAAGTTAAGAGTTATAAAACACGCACTTAGTTTCGATAAGCTTATGGATGCAGGATTCAGTCAAATCCGGCAAATGTCACAAACCAATATTGCAGTGGGTTGCAGAGTCTTAGAATCCCTCAGGAATGTAGCTGAAAAATGCGACAGCAACGACCGCAAAAAGTCAGTTCTGAATCATGCAAATCTAATGAACGGCATGCTTCTCAGGAATATTACCGAGGAGCATGATAGGCAAGCTGTAGAAAGCAGGCACGAGATGATAAAGGAGATAGTACAGAGTTCAAATAGTTTATGATCTGTGCTGAATTTCCAGTATTGATTCCTATAAGGGATGAATGAATCTTACTATTTTCCTCGTTTATTTCCCCAAAGCGTTATTTGCAGTCTTGGCGAGAACGCAAAACCGTATTTTTTGCACAATTTTGCAACAATTTCGCCTCTTTTTGTGTATTCGGAAACTTGTCTGGCCTGCGGCATCAGCATAACCTTTGCGCGGTCAATCTTTTTCAATTTTTCTATGGTTTGCTTAACCTCTTTTATATCCCCTGCTTTTTCAATGACAAATTTCACCTGATAATCATAATTTTGAATTATTTTTTGCAATTCATCGATTTTCAAATAAGTATTTCTATCACTCGGCTTTAAATATGCGTTTGAAAGTTTCGGGCTAATGCTCATTAAATCGCATTTCAAGCCTGTAACGAATTTAATACCTGCCGTTTCGATTGTGATGTGGTATTTTTTCAATGCTTTGCAAAGCTGTAGCAAATTTGGGCAAACCATAGGTTCGCCGCCGGTGATTACGATGTATTTCGTGGGATATTTTTTGATTTGCTTTAATATCTGACTGATTGAAAGTTTTTTGCCTGCTTTCGCACTAGCGGCATAAGGTGTATCGCAAAATTTGCAGCGCAAAGGACAGCCTGCAATACGAATAAATGTACTCGGCACACCAGCGAGAAATCCTTCGCCCTGAATCGAATAAAAAATTTCAGAAATATTAATTCTACTTGTTTGCATATTTAACTGGATCCTTTAGTTTCGCCTCTGCAAAGCCTTTTAAACGTAATTGACAGGAATCGCATTTTCCACAGGCTATGCCTTTTTTGTCAGGATTATAACAGCTATGCGTCAAAGAATAATTAACGCCGAGTTTTACGCCTGTCTTAATGATTTGCGATTTGGTCATTTTGATAATCGGCGTATGGATTTTATATTTGCCTTTTTTCTGAACAGAGGCAGCGGTCGCGAGATTAGCCATTTTTTCATAAGCCTTGATATACTCCGGCCTGCAATCGGGATAACCGCTGTAATCGGTAGAATTTACGCCGATAAAAATATCGAACGCGCCGATCGATTCAGCAAGTGCCAGAGCATAGCTTAAAAATAGAGTGTTTCTCGCCGGCACATACGTTACTGGAATCTTTGACGAATCAATTTTTCTGCCCATTGGAACTTTTATACTTTTATCGGTCAAGGCCGAATGCTGAAAGACAGCCGGGTTAACATCGACAACAAGTTGTTTGCCACCAAAAAATTTTGCGATTTTTTTTGCGGATTTCTGCTCGATACTATGCCGTTGACCATAACGAAACGTCAAGGCGAAGCAGTCAAACCCCCGCGATTTGGCGATTGCCAGCGTTGTAGTCGAATCAAGACCTCCGCTAAGGAGAATAACGGCTTTTTTTAATGCTCTTTTCATAAATTACCCTACTTGAAAAAATCGTAAGTTTATATTATATTATTAGTTTAAATATTTTAAAGGTAAATTGATTAAATGGACCAGCCAAAACTAGAATTTTTTGATAATCCGCGACCAGGCAGAGATTACAATATATCTATTAATTGCCCGGAGTTCACGAGCGTTTGCCCAAAGACAGGCCAACCAGATTTCGGTACAATTATTATCGATTATTGCCCGGACAAGACCTGCATCGAGCTGAAAAGCCTGAAATATTATATGCAAAGTTTCAGGAATAAGGGCATTTTTTATGAAGCGGTTACCAATCAGATTCTCGACGACCTTGTCGCAGCGTGCCAACCAAAGCGAATGAAAATTACATCGAAATTCACGCCCCGCGGCGGGATAACTACCGAAGTTACAGTTCAATACCCCGGTTAAGGAGTCAGCTATGCCTATCACATTCCATTGCGAAAGCTGTAAGAAAAAAATAAACGCACCCGACACCGCAGGCGGCAAATGGGGAAAATGTCCATATTGCAACCATAAATGCTATATACCTTCTCCGCCAAGCGATGATGAAGAAGAATTGACGCTGGCGCCAATCGATGACAGCGAAGAAGAAAAATATAATAAGATGATGCGTGAAACGCAAAACATCACGCAGTCTCTTTTGCATCAAACAAAAGAGCCCGACGAAAAATCAGATTCCGCAAATATTGATGACAAAGAACTTGCGCAACGGATAGTTACTTATCTTAAGTTAATGGCTGAAGGCTCGCTTGATGAAGCGCATAATCTTGCAGAAAAAATTTCGCCATACAGAAATTCCGCAAAGCCGATTCTCGAAAAAATATTAAAAGCAAAAGCGCCGCTTCCCGGCTTGCAGAATATTCCGAAAAAAGTACTTGAACGTTTCATACTTGATATGATTACAAATTTGGGGTAACAAATGTCAAAAGCAGAAGAATTCTACAAAGATGCACCGGCAAAAGTTGAGAAAACAAAAAAAGCAGCACCTGCAACGGTAACAGCTTTTGGCTCGATGTTCCAAAAAATAATGACAGACGGCGCAATCAGTCTCCGCGAAAAAGAACTAATAGCTTTAGGCATCGCGGTTTCTGTGCACTGCACGCCCTGTATATATGCTCATGTGAAAAAATGCCTTGATACAGGCTCAACAAAAGAACAGATACTCGAAGCTGTTTCTGTCGCGGTGGTAATGGGCGGCGGGCCTGCTTATATGCACGTTATGGAAGTTGTTGAGGCTCTCGAAGCTCTCGGCAAATAAGTGCATTACGCTTAATTCTTTCTAATCCAGTCCTGTGTATTACCGAATTCTGCGCAAAGGCGTTGAATTCTTTTTCTGTCCAGCCAAGAACTTCTTCGGCGGTGAGTTTTACATTCTTTGCTTCAAAGCCAATTTGCTTTTTTTCGCATATCGGCGATTTTTCATTATAAGGACACGCTTTCAGACATTCTTCGCATCCGAAAAGACGCTTTCCAATTTTACTTTGCAGTTCTTTCGCTATTTCACTTTTATGCTCGATAGTAAGATAGCTTATACATTTACGAGCATCGAAACCATTTTCGCAAAGCGCCCCTGTCGGGCAGGCCTCGATACATTTCTTGCACTTTCCGCAATCCTGTTTTTCAATAGGCGCATCGGGTTCTAATTTAAAACTCGTTACAATTTCGCCAAGGAGAAGAAACGATCCGAATTTTTGATTTGTTATAAGGCGATTTTTGCCGATAAAGCCGATGCCTGCACGCATCGCAATCGCTTTTTCCGCAATCGCTGAAGAATCAACGCAGATTTTATATTTTACATCCTTATCAATGCTCTTCAAAAAATCAGCAAGTGCGGAAAGTTTATCTTTAATAAAAGTATGATAATCAGGATAGAGAGCGTACGAGGCAATTTGAAGATAATTTTTTTCAGTTATCGGCTTAATTTTATAATTAATCGCCGCACAAATTACGGATTTGGCATCGGGCAATACAGTTGAAGGTTTGAAGCGATTGTCAATGTTTCGGGCAAGAAATTCCATTTGACCGTTGCAGCCATTTTGCAGCCAATTATTGAATTGATCTTTTTGCGTACTATCAATGTCTTGAGCGGAAGTAATGCCGACAAGGTCAAAGCCAAGAGAAAGCGCCTTTTGTTTAATATTTTCCTCAACGCTCATCTCTATACCCTGTCCCCTATACCCTATATTCACCGTTGAATACTTCTACCGCAGGGCCTGTCATATAAACGCAATTATCTTTCTGCGACCATTCGATCTGCAAATCGCCGCCCGGCAGATGAGCCGTAACTTTCCTGCCGCATCTTTCTGTTAGTACCGCGGCAACGCAGCAAGCGCAAGCACCGGTTCCGCACGCAAGCGTAATACCGCTGC
>MHYA01000150.1:21283-25172 GCA_001825675.1 Planctomycetes bacterium GWF2_42_9
GGCGAATTTACTTTTACAAAATGGGCATTGACTCTTTGCGGAAATATTTCGTGATTTTCAATTCTGGGGCCGACTTTTTCGATATCGATTGAATCAAGATCATCGGTGAAAAATACCGCGTGGGGATTTCCCATCGAAACGGCCGTCATAATCATTCTTTGATTACGGACATCGATCGCTTTTTCGATTACGCTATCGCCATCAAACTCAACAGGAATTTTCGCAGGCTCTAAAATCGGCTGCCCCATATTGACGCAGACTTTTTCAACTTTATCATTTTTATCGAGTTCGAGTCCAAGCGTAAGCACGCCTCTGCCTGTCTCGACTTTAATGGATGTTTTTTTGCCTTTGATCAAATTATGATCATACGAATATTTCGCAACGCAGCGGATTCCATTCCCGCACATTTGCGATTCTGAACCATCCGCATTGAACATTCTCATTCGCACATCCGCAACATCCGAAGGCATAATCAAAATCAGACCATCTCCGCCGATGCCGCGGTGTCTGTCGCTAATCTCGATCGCTAATTTTGCCGGTTCAGCAACTTTTTCTTCAAAGCAATTTACATAGACATAATCATTGCCCAAACCGTGCATTTTCGTAAAACGCATATATACCTCAAAAATTGATAAAATTAGACCCTCTAAATATACCTAAAATTGCGTGGAAAAACAAAGGTTTTTATACCGTGTTCTTTGAACTACCTATACCCTGTACCCTATCTCCTATACCCTATACTCCACTATTTGGGTGCAAATTCCTTTTTTCTGGTACTCATTTGAGCTTTCAATCTGGCGATAATCGAAGAATGCATCTGTGAAACTCTCGACTCTGATAAATCCAAAGTCGCGCCGATTTCCTTCATTGTCATTTCTTCATAATAATAAAGGACAAGAATCAATCTTTCCGCCCGGCTAAGCCCTTTTCCGAGCAGCGATTTGAGATCGCGTTTTTGCGCTTCGGTCATTGGGTCTTCGCTTTTCTTATCTTCGATCACATCGATTTCACAAATATCGTTTTCGCCGTCTGAATCGAGACTATTGCTCAAAGAAACAAGGCCGACAGCGTTTGCATCACGCTGAAGCCTGTAGAAATCTTCCATACCCAATTCAAGTTCGCCTGCAATTTCCTGTTCTGTCGGCGCCCTGCCCAAATGCGATTCCAATGTTCTGGTCGCGTTGCCTAATTGATGTGCTCTTGCGCGAACAAGTCTTGGAACCCAGTCCATACTGCGAAGTTCGTCAAGAATAGCGCCTCTAATACGCGGCGTGCAATATGTCGCGAATTTTACCCCGCGTTTTGGGTCGAATGCGTCAATAGCATCCATCAGGCCGAAAATACCTGCGCTGACAAGATCGTCAACTTCAACCTTATCGGGCAGCTTCACATAGATTCTCTCCGCAGTGTACTTGACAAGCGGAAGATAATACTCCATAAGTTTATTACGGTACTCTTCAGACTTTTCTTTAAAGTACTTTTTCCATATCGTATCGATATCGACCTCTGATGCTTTTTTAGTCGCGGTCATATTTAGCAACCTCCAATGTTAGAAAAACCAATTGACTACTTTTCTAAAGAACCCGTTTTCGCCGGCAGTCATCGGCACTCTGCTGATCTTTGCCGCTACAGCCATTAACGCTTTTGTCGCGGCAGTTTTCGGACAGGCAAGAACAAACGGTTCTCTTTTCTGCACACACGTAACAACATTTGCATCTCGCGGCATAAGGCCGGCCATATTGAGCCGAACATCAAGAAACTGCGCCGCAGCCGCAGCGATCTGCTTATAAACTTTTTTACCTTGTGTATCGTTCTGTACCATATTCACTAAAAGGCTGAACCTGCCTTTATATTTCTGCAACGTCATAGCTTTGAGCAGCATATAAACATCCGTTATCGCCGCAGGGTCAGGCGAACCAACAAGAATCGTGTGGTCGCAAGCCATGCAGAAAGCTAAAACTGATTTACTTATTCCGGCCGCGGTATCAATCAGAACAATGTCATAATTTTCTGAAAGACCTTCAAGAGCGGCTACGAGCCGTTCACGAGCAAAATCAGTTAGTTGAGCAAGCTGCTCAACGCCTGCAAGTCCGCAAAAAATATCAACGCCTTCGCAAGCAGGTTGAGCTATTTCTTCCAGACTTTTGGAACCTTTTATAAAATGAGAAAGATTATATTTACTGCTAACGCCAAAAATGATATCGAGATTCGCCAAACCAAAATCCGCATCAAGCACCGCAACTTTTTTTCCCGCCGCGGCAAAGCATATCGCCAGATTCGCTGTTATGTTTGTCTTACCAACGCCGCCTTTTCCACTGGCTACTGTCAAAATCATAGCTTTATGCCCGTTTTCGGCATTTAGCTTGGCAAGCTCTTTAACACTTCCTTGCGCCATCAATTCCTCCGTGCCTGCTAAAATTTAGCTAACAAGCTCATAACAACTTTATAAAATATAATCTATATCTGATTTTCAACCGGGTTATCCGTAACCTGATTATTGCTTTCCGCCGTGTTTAGCTTATGATAAAACAAAGCACAGGCGGTTCTATTATTAGACATATTTTCCTTTATCCTGATCTTTTGAAGTTCAACATAAGCTGCAAAATCTGATTCGAACAATTCAGCAGCATCCCAATCAATCTGCGGTTCCAGCTTAAACTGCCCGCCCTGAACAAATGTGATTGTTTTGCTGTCGCAAAGCGCAAGCCTTCCTGTTTTCTGATGTTCTGTCAACGCGATCGAAACTACTTTCGCAAAATCATCGACATCGACACACATCGGAATAAAGTGAGACTTTCTGCAATTACGAATGTTATCTGTGAGAATGTTGTGATGAAGGTTGGTGAACTGAATTATTCGGACAAGCATTTCGTCAATGTTGTCTCGAACAAGTGATGACAATTCCGTTTGTCTGTTATTTATCATCAATTCAGTATTCCTTTTACTCTGCTTCCAACACAGGGCAACATAACAATATTTACCCTGGTCTTATAATTTTCGTTCCATCTAAAAAAAATATTAGAGCAAATCTCTAATTTCACCCAAAGTTTTTGTTTTTCTTAATTCAGCTATTCGCGACAACTTCTCAAATACACTTTCGTCATATAATCTATGGCCGCCTTGAGTCCACGAAGATTCCTTTATCAGACCCATAATGGTGTAGTTGTGAATTGTTTGCCGTGAAAATGGCGTGCAGCGAACGATGTCGCCAATGCGGAAAAGTTTTTCAGGAGCAGTAAAGCCTCTACTTTCGCTTTTCGTATCTAACTGCTGAATACCTAACATCCTAAAACCTTCCTTACCACTATCCCGAAAAATGCGTTTTCATTTCCAACAAAACAAAAACGACTGCGTAATATAAAAAAAAACAACTTTTACGTTTTATAAAATGTAAAACATATTCCGATAATCGTCAATCTTTTTTTTAGATTTTTTAAAGTTTTTTTAAAGTTTTTGGCATTGCGCATTTTTATTCTTATCTTTTATTAGCAGAGCGTTCAAACCTGCGGCGTGTTATGTCGTTAGCTGTCGGTTTGAATGATTTAACAAATAGTTTTTTCGGACTTTGATTTATGTTTGGTTTCGCAAAAGCACTAGAAAAGATACTAAACCTCATTTCAAGGTTCAATGACTATAATTTATTGTAAAGAATAGGCTTATGACAACTGAATTAAATATTAAAATCCTCGACGCTATTACTCCTTTGGTTCAGCAGCTTAATTGCCTGGATATTCAGCAAATAGGCCGGGTTTGTACAGAACAGCTTCCAAAACTTATCGGAGCTCGCTTCTTCTCGTTATATCTTCTTGATAAAACAAGTAATATGCTTTATCTCGAAACACACAATCATACCTGGCTGATAAACAACACAATTTCCTTAAATCAGGAA
>MHYA01000150.1:25193-25355 GCA_001825675.1 Planctomycetes bacterium GWF2_42_9
GCTGTCCGCGATAAGGAGTTGATTATCGTAAAAAACACATCGCCTTATGCCGACAGATTCAATGATAGATTTTCTCACAATTATTATACGCCAACGTGTATTATCGCACCTTTGATTTGCAACAATCGAGTCGTTGGCGTTTTAAACCTCGCTGATAAAATC
>MHYA01000151.1:0-8232 GCA_001825675.1 Planctomycetes bacterium GWF2_42_9
GGAATCTCGTATCAAAACAATATCATCAAGACCAACAACCGTACCCTGCGGACGATTGTGTCCCATCGGGAAAATATTCGTCGATGTTCTGCCGGCGTTGTTACGAATAAATGGCGGGCCGTTCTGCACAAGACCAAAATAAAGTCTCGGCCTTGGAATCGGCGCCTTGAGTTTTACTTCTGAAAGTTTTTTTGAGCCGAGCAAAATCGGCATCGCGTCAAAACCGCCGCTCAATACTTTTTTTACATGGTCGTGCAATGCGCGCAAATCATTCATACCTTCATCGCCCAACGCAAGGAACGATGACATCGTCGCAGGCCAGTCGATTCTGAACGACGGCTTGACTATCCAGTTGCTCGCCGTTGGATAAATAGTATATTTCAAATTCACTGAAACTTCAGCAGGATTAAATATCCGCTGACTGCCGTCCGGCATCTCAAGCAAAAAGCCCCAATATTCGGTTTTATTAAATTCATAAGTCAATAATTTCATTTGCAGTATCCTTTTGTTTACACCTTAATAAACTTCTGAACTCGTTTGCCATTAACTTCGGCAACATAAATGTTCTGCTGCGAATCAACCGCAATAGAATGCGGTGTCTGAAACAAACCGGGGGCAATTCCTTTGCCTCCAAATTGTCCCAAAACACTGCCTTGCCGGTTTACAATAAAAATATTCTGATTGCCTTCAGCGGCGCCATCGGTTACAAACACGACCGACCGTTCTTTACTATTGAAATAACATAAACCATACGGCTGTCCAATATGAGTCCATTCTGAAATATAATTGCTGTTTGCATCAAAAATCTGGACACGCCTGTTGCCTCTGTCAGCGATGTATATCCTGTTATCTTTATCAATCACAATATTGTGTGGATACACAAACTCTCCCGGCATACTGCCGTGTTTGCCCCAGCTGAATTTATACCTGCCGTTCGAATCAAGACACATAACCCTGCTGTTGCCATATCCATCCGTAACGTAAATGTTACCACTCCCGTCAATAGCGACATCGGTAGGTTTATTGAACTGGTCAGTATCTGTCCCCGGTACACCTGCTTTGCCAAAGGCTTTAATAACTTTGCCGGTAAGGGTGCATACAAATACCTGATGTAATTGAATATCTGTTATCCATACTTCGTCGTTAAATATTCTAAGTCCGTGTCTTCCTTTAAGAAAGTCTTTGCCCCACGAACATATATAACTGCCGTCAGAATCAAAAACAACAACATCACTATTGTCGCCGCCGGCAGCATAAACCCGGCCATTACTGTCAACAGCAATACCGGTAACACCCGCCAGTGCGCCATTGAAGTTTGAAGGCCAGTTATTTACAACGTTATAAGTTATCATATCAAAAATCAAACAATCGCTCCCTGCTGCGCGAGGATTTCACGAATTTTTTCGCCATTGATTTCACAGGCAGACAATTTTTGCGAGCAGCCTAAAGCCGCAGCAGTACCGGCAGCCTGCCCCAAAGCCATACACTGTGCCTGAACCCTGATAGTAGAAAAAGCTTCTTTTGTAGCAGACGCAAGATTTCCTGCAACCAGCAGATTGACAGAATTTTTTGGCACTAATGAACGGAAAGGTATGTTATAAGGTATATCTAAAAACGTAACTTTCTGGCCGCTGCTCGAAGGCAGGTGCATATCCATAGGATGGCCGCCCTTGGCAACAGTATCAGGAAAATCCTTCGGATTTATAATATCATCCTGGTCAACAGTATACAAACCTTCAATCGTTAGCGCTTCACGCACACCGACCTGCACGGCTGTTTCTATAAGGTACGCATCTTTGAAAGCGGGAAATTCTTTGAAGGCTTCGACAATAACCATAGTTTCATTGTGTAACAGTTTTTCTGCTTTTGTGATATCATTAACATCTATCGGATTGCCTCCGCAACGTGTGGCATTTACAGTAACTTCGCCATCGCGTAAAGTAGAACCGTGAAACGCCCATGGGCCGCCAAACAACTTCAAGTTCCCTTTGTCAACCTGCTTTTGAAGTATTTCACGAAGAGGCGCATTCGAATAACGAGTTTTTTCCTTCGAGGCTAATACCTGTAAAAAATCCTGCTTTACGCCGCCAAGCCTGAACATCAAAGACATTGGCTGAAGAGATTCCGCGTTTTCGCGCAACTGGCAGTGCAGCTTCGTCTGACTGACGACATCTCCTGTGCCGGTACAATCAATTAAATACTTACATTTTACAGCATACAGCCCTGATGGGCCGGAAATTACAATATGCGATATTCGGAATTCATTTGTCTTATCCGAAATGCAATTTACAACACGGCTGTGGAAAAGCATTTGCACCTTTGCGTCATCGACCATCTGCATCGCAGTATATTTGTACATTTCGGCATCAAAAGGAACAGAACCATTCTCCAGGTCAAGATTGGCGGCTTTTTTATCAGCCATTTTTTTTACAAACTCAAATGGAATTCCTCCAACAATAGTTTGTCCGTGTAATTTAAACTTACTAATCGGCCCTACCAGGCCGGCAGTAGCCATACCGCCCAGAAAGCCATATTTCTCAATAAGGACTGTCTTTGCACCGTTTCTTGCCGCAGCAATCGCCGCAATGAAACCGCTTGGCCCGCCGCCGACAACAACTACTTCAGCTTCTGTAATTATTTTAAGTTCTTGTGAGAAATCAATTTTTTCCATTGTTATTTCTTCCCTCTGCTCTTAAACAGCGAATGAACCGTCAAGCCCTCTATGCTTGGCTTTGCTGCCGGTATTAAGATACTGAAAACAAACCCAAGAATTACACAGGATGATAAACCTATCGCACCGTACAGGAAAAAGTGTATTGATGTATAAGCTTGTACATAGTAAAGGATAATTGCCGTACCAAATGCTCCAAGCAGGGCGCCATAACTGTGCGCACGACGACTGAATGCTCCCAAAATAAACAGCCCGGCCAATCCGCCGCCTAACAATCCGAATATCATTGTGAAAGCATCTACCATAGATTTGATATTACAGTACGACATTATAATCGCGGTTGTCGTTCCGAATGAACCGACCAGCACTGTCAGCCATCGTGCAATGACCAGCCATTGTTTGTCAGAAACATGGGTTTGAAAACGTCTGAAAAAATCGTTTACAATTGCTGTCGCCGCGCTGTTTATACTGCTGTCGAGAGTTGACATCGCCGCTGCGAAAATACCTGCAACCAGAATTCCGGAAACCCCGGGCGGAAACTGACTTATCATATACCACGGAACAACCGAATCATTTGACATATCCGGACGCAGCAATACGGGGTGCGTTTTATAGAAAACATACAACGCTGTTCCCAATCCAAAAAACAAAAACGATGCCGGCACAGTTATTAAACCGTTTGTCCATATAGACCGGCCAGCCGCTTTTTCATCCTTTGTAGTTAAATATTTCTGAATCACCGTCTGGTCAGAGGTATATGGAATAATCGACCCCACCCCGGCAAGAATAACAACCAGCAATGACGGAGTATCTATCGCCCATGGCGGGTCTAAATAAGCCAGCCTGAATTTCGCATCGGCAAAACCGATGGAAAAGAACGTACTAAAGCCGCCGTCAATACGACCAATAATCGAAAAGAAGCACCACAACGCTCCCCCAAGCAGAACGGCAACCTGCAGTACGTCCGCCCAGATAACTGCTTCTATGCCCCCCAACGCGGTATAGGCAATGCAGAATATGCCCATTGTCAGAATGCAGAATTGCAGGTTGATTCCCGTAACGATTGACAGTGCAAGTGCCGGCAGAAAAATCACCACGCCCATACGACCGATCTGGCATAAAATAAATACAAGGCTGGCCAACAAACGAACTGACGTATTAAAACGCTTTTCAAGATATTCATAAGCCGTCGTTACATTCAAACGCCTGAAAAACGGTATGAACACAAACGCCACCAGCGGCGCGGCCACAAACAGCACCCATTTACTGCCCAGAAAATAAATCCAGTTACTGGAATAACATTTCGCTGGTGTTGCCATATATGATATTGCGCTAAGCTGTGCGCCGTAAATGCTTATGCCTGCCGCCCACCACGGAATTCTGCGGCCTCCGACAAAAAAATCAGCCGTTGTTTTTTCACGTCTCGAAAAATAAATTCCTATTAAAACCAGACTTAACAGGTAACCTAAAAGCACCAGATAATTTAGCCAGCCGAATTCCCGTTTAACAGGCAAACTAACGCCTCGCCACAAAGCAAGCCCTGTGCCGCCTTGGTAGTGTCTTTTTGCGGAAACTATAATATCGCTACCCCATCTCATTGCGGATTTAAACATCGACCTTACCGGCATTTTATCCAGCACTGTCCATGTGTTGGTTATAGTATGATATGCCAGTACGTCTGAAGATTCGGCGTTAGGTTCTTTTGACATTCCGCCGGCATTTGAATTTTTTTGACCCCAAAAAAGAATATGGCTTTGTCCAATCGCCAAACAGGAAGATGAGCTTATATCCTCCGGCACCGAATTAATTTGAGCCCATATTTTTTTAGAGGGAGAATATCTATATGCGTCATTTAATACTTTCTTCGAACCATCATTTACAGTTTCTTCCAGTCCGCCAAATAAGTATAAGTGTTCCCCAAAACCATCATGCTGAACAGCAACACAGCAATTAGTTCTGGCCGGTCCCGGCCATGCCGGCAATTCCTGCCACTTATATGCTTCTGTGTTTTTTTGAGCGGATAAATCAAACGCCCAGAAAAATTTTTGCGGTGAGCTGACACTGCTGCTTTGGCCGCCAGTAATATAGATTACTGAACCCATTACAGCGCCTCCGGCATACGCACACGGTTTAGGCAGCGGCGGCAGCATTTTCTTATAAATGGTTTTCTTTAGATCATCCCATTCCAATATAAATACTTCAGTAGAAAATGAGTCTTCATTCCGACCGCCCAGACATATCAACCCTTTTCCAGTGGGAATCGACACGCCATAAGCCAAATTAATTTCCGGCTGTGAAATCTTATGCAGAATATACCTGCTTTTTTCGTTTTCCAATACGCAAATGCCTGTATGCAAATTTCCATGATAATTGTCTGTTGATGAACCGGAATCATACATTCCGCCGGCTATTATCAGAGCATTATTTTGCACACCCGTGAATGCACCGTCAAAGCTGTTCATTTCCGGTATATCGGTCAATTCCGACCATTTGAATACGCCTTCCGGTGCCTCATCGCTGCCGGTTTTTGCCTTGCATCCTCCCAAAGCAAAAACGATACAAAGCAGCCCAAAGCACAAAATATATTTGCTTGCAGATAACATTCTATATCCGGTTAAAATTTTCATCGATATCCTATTCACGTTGTTGGCAATATGTCCGTATATCACACTACTTTTTCGATACATATTTTAAATATTGTCGGGGCAATTCATAATATTGACTATGCTTATGAATCCAATCTTCTAATTCGTTTTTCATAGTCTTGTAAATCCCGGCTTTTTTCTTTTTGAGGTCGTTAAGCTCGTCCGGGTCTTTAACTATATCCACAAGCCTGTAAGTACCATCAATTTTTGATAGGCTTAACTTGTATGGGTCTTTAACAAGCACTATCGAATTAGGCTCAAAACCAAATCCAACAGGATTCATAATCTGCGGCACGGGTTCAAGCCAGCGTTTTGCGTAATTCTGGTCAAAATATTTCTCGCCGCCTTTGAGCTGAATGCCTACCTTTGCCGCGTGGCGATAGATAAACCATGATGGGGAAAATTGTTCTTTGCGAGGCAGTTTTTCAAGCAGGTTAGGGTCGCCGATTTCATCAAGCATAGGATGATTGGGATTAAACATATTAAACGTATATACGCCGTCAACACCTGCTCGCCAAGCTTCCAATGCCGCCGCTCGCCAGTATTCGCATTGTTCCTGAACACTAAGCCCGCTGTAAGGAACCATTGAGTCCTCAAAACACGCATAGACCGGCACATCATATTTTTTAACAGCCGCGACTAATTTGTCCCACGTCTGCAACTGAATCGTACCGCCGCCGATGATTATATCGACCAGATCACTATCCAGCCAGTTGACAACATCAAGTCCCATCTCTTTGGCATAACCGAACGAATCAGGCACTCTGACAGCAACCAATAAAGGCCTGCCTCGCTTAAGGCTGACATCTTCAGTCATAATGCGAAATTTCTTTACCAAATCAGTCATCATATCGCAATGTTTTTGCGTTACGGGCTGACCGTATAACTGCGGCTTAAAAAAAACCGGAAACCTGAAAAAATCCAGTTCCACTCCATCGATGTCATATCGACTGCATACATCAGTCAATATCTCAAGTACCTTGTCGCGTACCTGCTGTTTTTCATAATCCACAGCGCTCCACGGCCACGAAGGTCTCGGATCCCACCCATAAGGAAAAGACGTATATTTTTCAGCCATAAGCAAATTCCGATTTTCTTTTTTCCACTTCGTCCACATCCATGGCCTGTCTTTGCTGGAATCATGGGTATCGTTCATTCGCATTGACCAGATGACTTCCTTGCCGTTCTTGTGGCCAAAATCCACCATTACCTCTAAAGTATCATACCCTGCATCATTTAACAGTTTTGCAAACAGCCTCTGTTCTTCAGCCAGACCGTTATAGCCCATTTGCTCGCTTACCGTGCTTTTATGGGTGTAGGCGTTGAAAACTCCGGTGCAATAAAATATGCTGTCAACCTGACTGTTTATCAGACCGGTTGTTCTGCGTTTTAGAAATTTCTCTACAGTAAGCGGCGGCTTGACGCGATTGTCGAGCCAGTCGCAGCCATCGTTGTTATAGATTATGCGACGCTTATTTTGCGCGGCCTGTTTGCGCCGCATACGCATTTGAGCTATTTGAGAATCAGCATCTTCACCATTTTCAGCAGGAACAACGCCATAACAGATTGCATTTAAAATAATAATAACAAGAACGACAAATCGTTTCATAATAGTTCCACAAACTAAAGTATATTTGACAACTTTGATTTCATATAATATCTACGATCGCACCGGAATTTCGTAATTCAGAACGCAGTTGCTGAACATCAACGTTGCCAAAAGTTTTCCTGCTTTTAATCGCCTGAACAGAAGCAATTCCCGCAGCCTGTCCCATTGCAAAGCACGGCGCCATAACGCGCAGCGGCCCCATCAGTACACGCTCGACACAAACCATTCTGCCGACACATATTAAATTTTTGACAGGTCGAGGCAGCATAATCCGGTATGGTATCGGCGTCAAAGGCTGCTTTGATTTCGCATATACAGGCATCGCCGAAGGATTAGTCGAAAGCGGCATATCCCAACAATAAGAAGAAAAACCAACAACGTCATCCAGCTCTCTGCCTGATGCAAGCTCGGCAACAGTAAGCTGATAATCGGCTTTTATTCTGCGGGTTTCACGAACACCAAGCATCGGTGCCACAGCCTTGATTCGGGCTTTTTCAAATCCCGGTACAGTTTGCTGAAGGTCGCCGAATAATTGCTGCACATCCTTACGACATTCAACGAGGCCTTTGGTTATCGAACTGCCGTCTGTGCCGTCCACACCATAAGTGCGAGGCGTGTTAACCATCATCACGCCCTTTTCCGTCAACTGCACGGTTATCAGAAAATCCGAAGATATTTTCCACTTGCCCTGCTTGCGCCATTGGGCAATTTGTTCACGAAATCGCGGGCTATCAGTTTTGTGTATATAATCCGATAAAGCATCCTGATTAACATCATAGACGTGAAATTCAAGCGTAACGCACGACTGCGCACCATCTTCCTCTCTGCCAAGAATAAATTCGCAGCCGCTGCGAGCAGCAACATCACCATCACCGGTCGCGTCAACAACTGCTTTGACCGGTACGGCCGTAAGTCCGCTTTTGTTAAATATAATTATATGCGTAATATTTTGATTTTTCATCTGCACATCGACAAATTGTGTACAAAGAAGGAAATCAACACCTGCCAGCATCATTTTTTCATCCAAAAAACCTGCCATTCCATAGGGTTCTATCGGAATACCGTGCAGAAGTGATTTTATCCATCCATGCGGATGAAATTTCTGACCGGCAACCGGTTCAGGAATTAATGCAAGGTTACGCTTTGCGGCTTCTTCTGTAAGTTCTTTAAAAATTCCTCCGACGACCCATTTTCCGCAATCTTCGCTTCTGCCGCCGAGCCAGTGCGAAACAAGACCTGATGTACAGGTGCCGCCCAACTGCGCATTTGAATCTATCAGCATTACTTTTAAGCCGTTTCGCGCAGCA
>MHYA01000151.1:8238-14793 GCA_001825675.1 Planctomycetes bacterium GWF2_42_9
GCAGCAGCTATACCCGACGGCCCACCGCCACAAACAGCCAAATCGTATTCTTTTGTAACAGGAATGTTGCGGCTAAAACCAAATTTCTCTTTCTTAATAATATCAACCATTTTGGCTGTTTTATCACTGACTGTTCGATTTAATTCCATAATACACTTTATGCTGTAAATTAATTTATATTTTAGCCATTCGCCGCCATTATTGCAGATTACGCGACGATTGTTGTGCGATGCTTTCCTGCAAACACAGGCAAGAACTGACAAATAATTTTATATCATTTAAAGTCTTTCGGTATGTACATTTTTACATGTGTGGCACTTTTTGAATATTCTTCAATTAATTCATTGATTGCATACCTTGAAACTCTGCCATCGGCAAAACCGGCATTTATTACTAATTTAGATGTTTTCAAAAGTTTTTGGGCAGGATCAGAAAAAGTATGAAACACAAATGAAGACCGCAAATCAGCCCCTTTAAATGGATGTGTAACCGCCCATGTCGTACCCTCAGCATTACCGCTTATTGTTTTGTCACCAAAAATAACTGTATCAGTAATAAGTAAACCAGACCTGCTTTTTTTCCCAGGCCCCGCAAACCTGGTTGAAATACCGTTATATGTGTTATCATAGTCAAACGCAAAGTAATTCCACCAAAGAGAATAAGAACAAGAAAGATAATCGCCATTGCCGCTTTCATACATATCATTATATGTACAAATGTGTCTGTCCTTCCCATCTCTATAAACTTTATTTAAATGTCCTACGCCTGCCATCGGACAGTTTAAAGCATGCGAGTCTTTAAGATACTTATACAGATAAGAACCTACATACCCTGATGCTGTGCTTGGCAAAGAGAACCCCAACTCGGATGCCATTTTAGCCGGTTTATAAATTATTCTTGCCGGCCAAGTCCAATTGTTATACACCCTTCCTCTGGCGCTTGTTGCGGTACCATCTTTATAAGATTCCACGATACTTTCAGGGTAATCGTTATTTTCACTTTGATACATATTGGCCGCAATAACGACCTGTTTCATATTATTTCCACATATAATCATTTTTGCCTGATTACGTGCTTTGGAAAGTGCCGGCATCAAAACGGATAACAATATCGCAATTATTGAAATTACCACAAGCAACTCAACAAGCGTAAATCCCATCGAATCCTTATAACGCCTTTTGTTCATAATCATACCCTTTAGTGTTTATAAGATAAAATCTGCCGGCCGTCCATACCATAAACAGCCGGCAGTTAAAAATCAAAATTACATTTCAGACATCCAGTCTTCTGCGAGCAGATTAAAATCTGCAAAATTCATTTGGCAATCCTGGTTATAGTCGGCCGGTTGTCCCATAGTATTCCGCCATTTATCTTCACAATTCGTAGGCGTAACAGTTGGGAATTTGTACACAGAACTATTAGTCAAACCATATTTCTGCTGCAAGTATGAGCCAATCAATAATTCCTGCGCACTATTCAACGGACGATTGAAAAAAAGTATCTCGGCAATCTGTCCGTCAAACGTTGTACCGGAACCGTTTGAACTGTTGTTGCCAAGCCATGTTCTGACATGCTCATAGCATGGAGCCCATGAAGTATTAGATGTTACTCCACCAATATCGTTATTAACTTTCATTCTCAGATTACAATCATCCCATAATCCTACCAGAATATTCCAGTTGTTTTGATATGTAGCCGGCAGATTGTTGTTGCCTGTGGAAACGCTGGTTCCGGCGGAATTTTTATGCCGTATGCGCATACTGGTTTTGGTACCATCTCCGGAAAAATATACAGCCCATACAGAATCCATATATTCTGTTGTTGTTCCTGTAGTTTGATTATAGCCGCTTTGGAAGAAATATCTTGCGGAACTGTCAACAGTTCTCGGCTTAAACACAATGAAATATGTGTACTTTGGAACATTTAAATAGCTTTTTGCCGAACAATACATCCAACTATCAACACCATCAAAATCTATCACTGAATGTCCATTTAAGGAATTCTCAATAATCTTCGGAGCTATATCATCATCCCTTGGCCCCAGCGTTGTACCATCATTAACTGAATTCAACATAGTAAACGCATAAGGCACACCGTTTACATCAGTCATTGCCCAAGCGGTATCTCCACTAATCGCCATTACCAGACCCTGGTCATAAGGTATTTCCGGTATGCGAGTATGAGTCAGAGTATTTGCGACAACATCCTGCCAGGTTGAACCGATTCTGATTTCGTCGAAAATTACCTGGTCGTTTTGGGCGGCATTAGTCAGGCGAATACGAGTAAATTTATTTTTAAAATCAAAACTTCTTACAACATCCCAGATAGTATCATTACGCGGCTCTTCCATAACTTTGTCTTCGCCATTACCATAATAAGCACAGTAAATTTTATCATTGCCGTCTGCGACCGCAACAATCTTGGCAACAAGCAAATAAGTCTGTCCTGACACAAAAACTCGATAACCTGTTGTGGTTTCACCGTAACCGCCGGCGCCAACATTTAATTTTTCATCATCTTTCTTGCCGGCGATAGTTACATTTGTTGTACCGTCTGAAAGTTGAACATTTGCAGTTTCGTCTGCATCTGTACTTGCTGCATCAGTAAACCTCATCAAAACGCTGACATAATAAACGCCGGCGGTATTCATATCTATCACAGTAGCGATAGGCCTTTCTGCAACAACACTGCCCTCCAGCCTCATTGCACCGCCTGCTTTTGTTAAGCCGTAACCATCCGGTGCAGACAGATTCCCACTGTTGAAAAGTCCACCGTTCCACACGCCATTGAATCCTGCCCCGCCGTCAGCACCAAAAAGTGAATTACCGTCCGGTAAATTATAATCAAAACGCTCAACAACAAGCGCATCTGCGAATTGAGGTGCAGCCGCTAATATACCAAACAGTATCGAAAGCATTAATATCTTCTTCATTGTATTTTCCTTTCGTTGATTTATATAAATTAATAACTTACCAGCCAGTTTTGACTAAATTCCGCAATATCTTTAAAGTCAATTTTGCAATCACCATTCATATCTGATACAAAATTGTCTCCTGTAATTTTGAGATATTCACAATCTGTCCTTGTGGACAAATTCATCAGTTCGCCCGCAGAACCGCAGTTATATTTGGTTACAAGATATTCCGACACAGATTGAATACTGCTTTCTGTCAATGCTTCCGAATACATAGCAACTTCCGCTATCATACCGCCGAAACATTCTGTAGCCTTTAAATCATATCCAGCATACTGACCATAATAATCATCTCCAACCTCATCCTCACCGCCGTCATACTCAATTCTTCCGCCAATAATGGTTCTAATATGTTTTTTAAGATTATATTGATTTGGATCATCTGTGGATTTAGCCCAGATAACATCCCGCTGTGAACCAATTGTAGGGTAGGTAGCAGAAGATATGTTGTAATATAAATCAGTATTACCTTCTAATGTTTTGTCACTATTTGGATCCCAGGTCATTACCAGCAGATTCCATCCTTTATAACCGCGGTATGGCCATAAACTTTCATAACTGTAAGTCGTCGGTGTTTTATAAATCTGGCTCCTTAAAGTTGAGCCATTGTTATACAATGCCCATGTCGTCTCTGCTCCGGCATTTCCATGGTCATTCGTAAGCGTTTCCCATGATACACCGTTCGGTTCCGACATCTCATATGAACCGCTCATTATATAATAGTTACTGCCGAAATACGGATCCGGAGTCGGATATTTACATACAACAAACAATGTAAATTCTGAAAGATTGTTGAAATCAGCATTGCCCATTATTTCAAGGACTGCCTTGTTTAGACTGCCCGTAAAATCCACTGCATTGTGGCCATTAGCCGTTCCTGTGGACAAATACGGATACCACCATGTTGCTACCGCATTATTACCTCTGCCTGATTGGTCAAGCATGGCCGAAACAGTAGTACCGTCTGTATTCACGTGATCGCCGTCAAGGTTCAGAATCAAATCGTCTGTTACCGGCAATGTTCCATAACTTATCACGGCTGTTAAAAGTACGATTAACAAATGCATCTGAAAATTTTTCATAAATTGCCCTTTCTAAATTTTTTCATTCTCCGCCATCCTTTATAATTTCTAAATTTTACGAATGCTGTTTCTCAAAAAAACTTTTAATTTACGATCTAAACAAATAGCCGATGTCTTATTGCATTCTATGTTTGCAATCAATGACCGTGAAACTATACAACCGTTTTCCACAAATGATTCCGATGCCACACTGCTTAGATTTATTTGCGGCAGATTGCTTGATTCACGATTGCCCATACCTATCAATGAAATATCTTCCGGCACTCTTAAACCGAGTCTGTTAAGCTTAAACATCAAATCGTACACAATAAGGTCGTCCTGTGCCCAAATTGCTGTATATTTGAAATTATCCTTTTGTAAATATTCTATTACACTGTCAACATATTGAGATACCAACTTAACGTATTCCGCACTATAAATAGGTGTGGCTGCCAAAGTTGATGTAATAAAATCTACATTGCCGTTATTATGCTCTGCCATCGCTTTGCGATAACCTGAAATCAGCATATTAGCGATAACATCCTGCGGCTGCTGAAATATTAATCCGAGAATTTCCCGGTGTCCAAATTCCAACAATGTTGAAGCCGCCATATATGCAAGTTTTTCATTATCTGCTATTAAATATGGAACATTAAGATTGGGAATCGATGAATCACAAAGGACTATTGCTATGCCATATTTTTCACTTAATTCATGATAAAATGGAATGCTTTGCTCATCACCAGACCAGAATGCTATCACTCCGCTTAATCGCATATCCACAAACATCTGCAAACAGTGCCGTTCTGTTTGACCATCATAATGATGAACTGCCGGCACTATTCCATATTTTGGTTCAACTGTTTTGCTTATGCCCTCAAGTAAACCGCCGAATGATTCCATACGATAACCGCCGCTCAACACGCCAATCAGACAATTCTTCTGATTACGCAATATAGCGGCCGTTCTATTTGTCCTATAACCCATCTGAGCGGCAATACTGCGAACACGCTCGGCCGTCTGATCCGAAAATCGACTCGACGCTTTGCCTCCATTGAGAATCAAAGATGCCGTCGTCTGCGACACAGAGGCCTTCTTCGCGATATCACACATTGTTATTGCCATATAACGTCCATTAAATTTTTAAAAAAAGGCTGGTAACTTTAAATTACCAGCCCGTGTGCATAAATTTATTTTTTTCTTCTGAAAATCAAGCCTGCTCCAATGCCCAATATCATCAATGTGGCCGGCTCTGGAACAAAATACGCATCATACAATTCATTTGCAATTGCTTCTCTTGCAATAAGCTCACTATTCCCTGCTGTATTGCCGACCAGACCAACATTATAAATCCTGAGCGATGCTATATAGCCATCAAAAAAATTACTTGCTTCAGTTGTTGAACTAGCGCCAATGCGTGTTAAAATATTACCGGCAGGTGTTGCTGTAGCGCCTGTTCTTTGTGCACCGGAATAAACTATAGTGCCCGCATCATTCATTACCCACTGGCAAACCTTATCCGTACTAATATCCCATGTCCCGATAACAATGTACCACTTACTGGGCGATACCAACTGCCATCGTTCTTTTAGAGCTCCCGTTGTATCTCGGCCATGCGATTTAATATTGCCTGTGCTGTTAAGCCATGTACCCCACATCACGTCTGTATTTGACGAAGCCCCTGCCGTGTAAGCACTTCTTAAAATATATTGGTCAGACGCAGGAGTACTGTCAGCCTTGTAAACTGCAAACCATGTCAGAGATGTCGAGTCAAGCGATGAACTCGCTGCGATATCCAAATAATCACTAACTCCATTAAAACTTAACACACTCATCGTGTTGCCTCCAGGCATAAGCTGACTACTCAACTCCGGACATGCGTCACCTGTGTTGACAGCACTTCCGCCCGAAGCACCCTGATTAGCCCATGAACTAACAAGGCCGCCAGAACTTGTTACTCCTGCGGTACAATCAAATTTGTAAAGCAACTCACCAAAAGAAGCCTGACCAACCAGCAAACAAATCGCTACCACAATTACTAAAATATTTTTTTTCTTCATTTTCCTGCCTCCTAATTAATTATAAAAGATTCTAAAACATCTCATACGAATTTTAAATTAAATTATGTAATTCGAATTAACTCTTTAGTAATTCGATAAACCTAATTTACCAAACAGTTCTGCTTGACGCAAGTTTTTTTTTAATTTTTGCAAGAATTTAATATTAAGAATAAAGGTCTGGTTTGTGTGTTAATATAAGTTTAGACAAACAAAGGAGTAAAAGTCATCCTTTTTTAAACTATTAAATTGCATGAATACTGTTCCTTAAGAAAACTTTTAGTTTACGCTCGAGCAATAAAGATTTCGGCTTTTGGCCGTCTAGCATATTTATTAGGGTTTGTGCAATGAGAATACCGTTATCAATAAATGATTCTGAAGCCACGCTGCTCAGGTTTATTTGCGGCAGACTACTGGACTGACGATTGCCCATGCCTATCACGGAAATATCTTCAGGCACTTT
>MHYA01000152.1:0-10174 GCA_001825675.1 Planctomycetes bacterium GWF2_42_9
ACACAATTGTATTTAGCACATTAAAGCAGGTGTGGGTCATTGCGATGGCAGCCATTGTATGTGGAAAATTTGTAACGCCGTTTTCTGTTACAGCCGCATTTATATCCACGCCGCTTTTCCATGCGATAATCGCCTGAACGACTTTTATGTATGGGAAGAAAATTGCTGTGATCCACATAACGCCCATTACGTTAAACATCGTATGTGCAAAAGCGGCTCTTCTTGCGTTTGTAGCTGCTCCAAGCGAAGCAAGTAATGCTGTTACTGTTGTGCCGATATTTTCGCCAAGCACAAGGGCCGCAGCGGTCGGAAAATCGATAATTCCATTAAAGGCAAGACCCATTGTTATGCCGATGGTTGCAGATGATGATTGTACAATACCTGTCATTATCGCGCCGACGAGTACGCATTTAATAACGCCAAAATAGGAATCAGGCGAAAATTTTGAGAACCACGTGATGAAGCCGGGCAATTCTTTCAGCGGAGCGAAGCCGTCTTTCATCAATTCCAGCCCGAAGAATACCATACCGAGACCCATTGCCGCCATTGCGGTGAATTTTAATTTTTCTCTCTTTGTGAAAAGATATACTATTGCCGAAGCGCCCAGTATTGGCAGGCCGTATTTACCCAAGTCTATCGTCAAAATCCAGGCGGTAACAGTCGTGCCTATGTTCGCTCCATAGATAACTCCGATTGCCTGTGTAAGCGTCATTATTCCGGCGTTTACCATGCCAACAACAATAACAGTCGTTACAGAACTGGATTGAATAATGGATGTTACCATTGTTCCCACTCCGCACGCGACGAAGCGATTATTGGTTACAGCGTGCACCAGTTTGCGAAGTCTTTCGCCGGCGACCGCTTGCATACCTTCAGAAATACTCATCATTCCATAAAGAAATATGCCAAGTCCGCCAATTATCGTAAAAGCCATCTCTGCTATTAATTTACCATCCATAGGTATCCTGTGTAATGAAATGTTAATGTTTGATTAAAAAATTGTTAGGGCAATATAGCATAAAACTTGGTTTATGAAAAGCCAAAAAGGATTGCTAAATACCTCAAAAATGTTATAAAAGGGGACAATTGTTTTTTATTTAAGGACGAAAAATGTTAAATAAGGGAATTTTTAAGGTTTCGGCAATATTAATCGTTTCAATCATGCTTTTACTGTGTGGTTGTGATAAAAAAGAAGTTAATCAAAAGGATACAAAAGATATGGCACCAATCAAAACTGTAAAAGTAAGAATTGCAACAAGCAAAGGTGATATTGTAGTTGAACTTAATCAGGAAAAAGCACCTGTTACTTGTGAAAATTTCCTAAAATATGTAAATGCAGACTTTTATAATGGCACGATTTTTCATCGCGTTATAAAAGATTTTATGATTCAGGGCGGCGGAATGACAGCCGATATGCGTCCAAAGCAGACTAATCCTCCGATTGTCAACGAAGCGAAAAACGGTCTGAAAAATGACCGCGGCACAATCGCAATGGCCCGCACATCAGACCCTGACAGCGCAACCTCGCAATTTTTCATCAATCACGGAAACAATGATTTTCTCAACTACGGCGTTCGTGATGCAGGATATGCAGTATTCGGAAAAGTTGTCGAAGGTATGGATGTTGTCGATGCTATCGCAACGGTAAAAACCCGCGCCGGCGATGTTCCTGCCGAAACAATTACAATCAACTCTATCAAAGTCGAGTAAATTTGAAAAAAATATCCCGCACCTGAATTATTTAGGTGCGGGATTCAAAAATTTTTATTTTTCATTTTTAAGTTTTAATTTTAGTAAACTATCGCCGCGTATCCGACGCTTTCTTCGCCGGTTTGGCCGTATTTTCTTTCCATAACCTCATTGCTATGAGTATGAGCAAGCAGTACGCCTTTTGTTTTGCCTAATTTCTTTGCTGCGCTGATAGTTGCCGCTGCTGCGCCTGGTCCGCACGCGTTTTGATTGACCATTGATTCGATAAGAACTTTCTCGGCATTCATTTCAATAGCGAGATCGATAAAAATATTATCGTTGATATTTTTCGCCCAATCGATTCCTTTTGAGCCGGCTCCTTTTGGAGCAAAGCCGTATCTTGGCCCGTAATGCGTCAAATCGGTTGAGCCGATACAAACAATTTTTTTGTCGCTCATATTTTTTATGCACTCACCAACCGCCATTCCTAAGACGATTGCATATTCGGCAGGGGCGGCCATAATGGGAACTATTTTAGCGTTTTTAAAAATATATTGAATAAAAGGAATCTGTACTTCGATACTGTGTTCGTAACTGTGTGCGTTTGGATTTGCTTTTGCGTCTTTGCTGTTTTTCAAAATTTCCGCCGCTAAATCTTCATCAATTTTTATTTCTCCCAGCGGAGTAAGCCAGCTTCCTTTGTCATAAACAGCGGCCTGATTTCCGATATGGCTGTGGGTAGCGCCGAAAATTACGAACGTGTCAACTTCCTTGTTTACCTGTTCGATTGTTTTGAAAACCATCCCCGCCAAATCTCCGCTGAATACCCAACCGGCGTGCGGCACGATTCCGCCCACGATTTTTTCAGGCAATTTGGCCTTGGCAGGCCTGTTTTGAATGTAATCTTCTATTTCCGTCCTGCACGCCTTTTCAGTGCCGGGATAAAATTGTCCTGCTACTATTGGATTTCTTGCTGTCATATTTGTTACTCCACGCTTGCCAAAATCGATAAAATCATTATGATATTATACAATTATTGGAAGGAAAAATACAATGGTTAAAAATAATGAAAAAATCGTCGCGATAGTAATGGGTTCAGATTCTGATATGCCGGTAATGAAGGCTTGCATCGATAAATTAAAGGATTTTGGAATTGAGCCGGTTGTGCGTATTATTTCAGCTCACAGAACGCCAGACATTGCCGCAGACTTCGCTGAAAACGCCGCGAAGAATGGCATAAAGGTTATAATCGCCGCCGCAGGTATGGCCGCTCATTTAGCTGGCGCAATGGCTGCTAAATCCGCACTGCCGATTATTGGCGTGCCGCTTGCTGCCGCCGAAGGGCCTGCTGGTCTCGATGCTTTATTGAGTACCGTTCAAATGCCGCCGGGTGTCCCAGTTGCTTCGATGGCGATTGGAAAAGCAGGAGCAACGAACGCTGCCATTTTCGCTGTGCAGATTCTAGCTCTCGCTGATGAAAAGGTTGCAGCAAAGCTCGACGATTTCAGAAAAGCCCAGCGTCAGAAGGTTATCGAAAAAGACGCCGCTTTATAAAACCATTGAGATTGCCGCGGTCGTCCTAAAGGACTTCCCTTGCAATGACAAAAGAAAAGCACATTTTGTCATTGCGAGAAGTTTTGATGAAATCGAAACGACGAAGCAATCTCAGTTATTAAATTACACATTGCTTTAAAAAAACCAACTGCCATTCTATTAAAACAGGATGGCATTTTTTTTATGCCAATTAAATCAATATAATCAGCGGAAAAAAATACTTTTCACTTTAGTTTTTCACTTTTCACTTTTTTTCGTCCATAATGGTCAGTCTCGTCCAAAATGGTCGCTAAGAATTAACTATAGATGCAGCATTTAATTACGAAAACATTCGCTCAAAAGTACCGTCCAAAATGGTAAGTACACACCCATACCATATTTTTATGATTAAAAATTGTTAATTCCGTAAGTTCTTTAATGGTAAAGGGATAAGATTATTTAAAAATTATTTTTCGCTCTGGCACGCACGTTGCTTATATAGTAAGTCGAGGGCGAGAAGAAATCGCTTTGAGAAAGAAGGTTGTTTATGCTCGCCCTTGTAAAGGCAAACGTTTTAGTTTTGGGATGTGGAGGCAGAAACAAGGCTTTAAAAGCGTTACCCATTAGGGTGCTTTACGTTGAGACTGGCTTAGAAGCCGGTCGTTCTTTGAAAAATGAAAGTGTCGATGGTGTCATAAGTTTGTGGAAGTTGCCGGATGCGCCGGCTGGAAAGTTCCTGCGAAATTTACGATTGGCAAAACCTCATTTGCCGATTATCGCGCTGGTTGATGCAAACAATACAGAACAGGAAATTTCCGCCAGAAGTGTTGGGGTAACAGCAGTTCTGAACAATGATGTTGATGACGAGATTTTGAAACGAACCGTCTCTGAAATCTTCGGACTTAACGATACCAAAGAAATACAGAAACTCTGTGCTATTGCAGACGATTGAGACCCGTCTTGCCTTGACACGGGCCAAAGACCGAACAGTGATAGGACCCGGCTTGTCAGGCACGCAATACACTTAGTTATAGGGAGGGAGTCTGCGAGAAAAGAAACAATAACTTCTTCTCCTCCTCCAAAGGTGGGTTGTGACTGAACAGTGATAAATAGGTTGCGACCCTCCGGCGAGCAAGCATGGCATAGCCATGAGAACATAGGGCTCAGGAAGTTTTCTCCTCCTCCCAAATGAGATGGGCCGACTGGACAGTGAAATGAATAGTCAGCCCAACTCGAGAGCAAACACGGCTTAGCCGTGATAATTATATAGTCCGCTTGGGATGGGAACCAGGCGGATCGCTCACAACGAGTTTTCTCCTCCTCCCAACGAAGGGTTATGACTGGACAGTGATAGAAGGTTGTAGCCCTTTCGAATTTCTAACATAGCTTGGCTATGAAATAATATTTTATAAATGTTCTCCTCACGGAGAATTAAGCAGAGACCGGATTTCTTTATAATCCGGTTATTACTCTGGAAACAATAGTCCTTGACTATGTTCAAATAATCTGCTAATGAATGAAGCATCACCCAATGTAGGCCCCGGCCATAAGGTCACTGTTCGGTCTTAGGTCGGGGCCGGTTTTTTGCGCATTTTTTTTAATCACCGATATTATAAGACCTTCCTCAAAATTATTGCATTTCTTAAAATTTAGCCTAAGATTAATCAATGTTATTTCATTATTAAGAGTGCCTTATGAAAGAAATTGATTTAGAAAAATATTCTTCAGCGTTTACTTTAGCGGATATGGAAATTTTTGTTTTTCCAGAACTTATGTATTCGCTATTGCTTGCAAATATAATGAGTCCGGTTATCTGGAGTTGGCGAGAGGATAAATCTTTCAAAAAACTCGAAGGCAAAGACCCTTACAAAAAATTAATGCGTCTGCGTCAATTTATTATGGATGAGTTCGAGTTTAATTTAGACCTTGAAACTTGGGGGGTTACAGATAAAAACGCTGAAATAGAGAGATTCAAAAAATATATTCCCGCAGAGCAAATCGCACAAAGCAACGCTCTTTTCGGCTACGAAGGCGACAAATACTATTACGATGTCGACATTCGCAAACATTTCGGCTTAGATAAATACACTACCGACACGATTCCATATTGGAAAACCGAAACCGTCGAGGCTATGAACGCCTTCAAATATAAAAAAGGTTATAAAACCGGCGCAGGCGAGTGCGTTTCGCTTTCGACCTTATATGGAGCGGCGGCGTTTATTGTCTGCGGCATCCCGCTTGAAGATATTTATATGGTGCTCACTCCGCTGCATTCGCAAAACTTTATCGACATCAACGGCGGCATCATTACAAATAACCGCCGTATGGTTACAAAAGCAATGTGGTTCAACGGCACAGAAACATCGGATAAAGCTCAACGCGCTCTTCGCAACGAACAGATCACAATTGTCGCGCATAACAGCGGCCTTATTCATTGTATGTATAATGATGCTACGATCGATAAAAACGCTTATGAAAAATTTATAGGCAGGCTCAATGATTATCTTTATTATCCGCTGGAACCGCTTAGCGTCGCAAATTTTCTGCGAAGTAAAGGTCAATACCAGAAACATTTCCAGTTCTGTCGGGATTGCCGCGGCAACGCCCAATTCGTAAGGGCTGAAAAATTGTTTTCCTATGAGCATGACAGCAATTTTAGAGTTTGCGATAACACCCATGAAAAACTTCTTGCCGAAGTGCACGAGGAAGATTTCTCGAACCATGAGTATCCAAAAAGAATCCGCTGTGACCAGTTCAAAGAATATTTAGGCAAGAATAAACCAGACATATACACCGAGCAGGGCAGAATCGAATTGGCGAAAGTGCTTCAAGATTATATTCCTGATTCTGAAAAGTTCGTAGATGAGCTTTATCATTTCCTGCATATCGAACCAAAACTGCCCGGCAATGATCGCAATTATATTCCGTCAGAGCCGATAAAAATCACACCGGATATGAGCCGCGAAGATATTATCGATTATTTAAAGAGTATACGGGATAAGAATATCACCGCCGATTTGGCTTTTTACGCTTACCGCGATATGGCAAATTGTGATTGGCAGCCGTTTATGAAGTCGGCAATGGAGCGAAGCCCTGTTTCGATCGAAAAGACAAAAGATAAATCAATGGACGATTGTTACCAATGGCTTTTAAGTATGCCGAACGACTCGATTTACGATAATCAACGGTTAGCACAACCTGATGAAGTTGCAAATTATACCCGCGGCGACGGCATCGAAAAAGCAATAACACTCTCAAATATCATTCATAAACGAAACCCGCAGCAGCAAATTGAAATTTATATAAATAACGATAATGTTTCTGTTCGGGCCGATAAAACTTATGAATTCAAAAGTTCAAAAGGATTTGAGAAAAAGATAACAATTAATGAAGATAAATATAGAATTTTTAGCTGACTAAACAATTAGACGAAGAAAAATGGTTAAGAGTTGACGATTGAAAAATATTACTAACAATATTTTGGTCATATTGAGTTTTTTGTCTTTAGTCATTTTCCGCCAGTTTGTTTATTTTACATTGTACTTGGGCTAATAGTAGTTTTTAAAAAGGGATATAAACCTAAGAGTCTGAGTTTTCAACTGTTCGTCTTTTCCAGTGTATACTTAATTGGAATGGTACTATTCATTATTTTTGTGGCAATACCCATAGCGCACCGACATAAAGAAATGGAAAAGTTATATTTACCTTCTCATGCCTCATCATTGCAAAGTCATGATCCGAATGAAACATCCAGCTTCTCAACTCATCAAAGATAAATCAGAAAGCAGTTCTAATGCACGACACAAACAGGAAGTTTTATTTAGCTGGAACTATTTTTACAATCATTACTCTTTTCAGCGGCTTACACGGTCTGCAATCATAGATGTTAATCATTGCGAGTGTTGCACTTGCGATAAAAGCGATGTATTACCTTGATAAATAAGCCAACTCTACAAATGTCATTCTGAACGAAGCGCAGCGGACTCGATGAATCTATTAAAAAATTTTTTTCTTGCCATTTCAGAACTTGCTGGTTACTATGTGAGTATATATTCACATAGTCATGTAAGGTAGATAATAAATGGATAAAAAATCTAAGAAAATGGTATATGAAAAACAGGCTGAAATCCTAAAAGCTCTTGCGCATCCTGTTCGCGTCTCTATTCTGGACTTTTTAAAAGATGGCGAACAATGTGTTTGCGATATTGCGGAATTTGTCGGTTCGGAGAGGTCTAATGTCTCCAAACACCTCTCAATCCTGGTTTCCTGCGGGATTCTCGAATGCCGAAAAGAAGGGCTGAATATGATTTATAGTCTAAAGGCTAAATGTATCCTGGGCTTTTTCGACTGCATAACAACCTGTCTCAAACAGCAGGCAAATGAAAATATAAAACTTCTCAAGGCGATATAAGTATGAAAGCTGAACTAAAAAAACTGATCTTGATAATCGCTGTTTTTCTTTTTATTTACTTTTTACCAATAGGCCATGCACGTTTCGACAACGCAATAATGCAGTCTTTGAATTTGATTAAATGGTATGCAAGAGAACATGTTTTGCTTTGCCTTATTCCTGCATTTTTCATTGCAGGTGCAATTTCTGTTTTTGTCAGCCAGGCTTCCGTAATGAAATACCTTGGCGCAAAAGCTAATAAATTTTTGGCTTACGGCGTCGCATCTGTTTCAGGCACGATATTAGCTGTTTGTTCCTGTACGGTTTTGCCGTTGTTTGCCGGTATTTACAAAATGGGCGCAGGATTAGGCCCTGCGTGTGCGTTTTTGTATTCAGGCCCTGCGATAAACGTGCTGGCGATAATTTTGACCGCGCGTATTCTAGGCTTCGAGCTTGGAGTTGCAAGGGCCATTGGCGCAGTATCGTTCAGTATTGTAATTGGATTATTGATGCACTTGATCTATCGCAAAGAAGAATCGCAAAAGGCCGACAGTGTAGCCGCAATGCCTGAAGAATCAAAGAGCAGAAAACTTTGGCAGAACGGTTTGTATTTTGCCTCGATGGTCGCGATTCTTGTTTTCGCAAATTGGGCAAAACCGATTCAGCCCGATGGGGCGTGGGCTGCCGTTCATTCTGTAAAGTGGATCATTACAATTGTAAGCATAGTAATATTATTTGTATTTCTGATTCTTTGGTTTACCAAAGATGATTTGGCGCAATGGACGGCTTCGACGTGGACTTATACAAAGCAGATTTTGCCATTGCTTTTGGGCGGCGTTATTGTCGCCGGTTTTTTGCTCGGTACTCCCAGCGGCGAAGGCATCATTCCTTCAAAATGGGTCGCTTCAATGGTTGGCGGCAATTCGTTGCGTGCTAATTTGTTTGCATCGATCGCGGGCGCGTTTATGTATTTTGCGACTTTAACTGAAGTGCCGATCGTGCAGGGGCTTGTTTCAGCAGGAATGGGCAAAGGCCCGGCTCTTGCGTTATTGCTGGCGGGCCCGGCTTTATCGCTGCCGAGTATGCTTGTTATCCGCAGTGTTATGGGTACGCAAAAAACAATCGTGTTTGTTTCGCTTGTAATTCTTATGGCAACAATTAGCGGAATGATTTTTGGAGCATTATAATGGAATCAAATGAGAAAATAAGAGAAACTGTTCGCAAGGGTTATTCGGAAATTGCCAAAAGCAATTCAAACTGCTGCTGTGGTTCATCAAATCCTGAAAAGCTAGCGCAGGGCGTTGGATATACAAAAGATGAACTTGATGTTTTGCCTGAAGGCGCAAATATGGGCCTTTCGTGCGGAAATCCTACCGTGGTTGCAGGTCTTAAAGCAGGGCAGGTTGTTCTTGATTTAGGCAGCGGCGGCGGCTTCGATGTTTTCATTGCCGCAAAAAAAGTAGGCAGCACAGGCAAATCGATTGGCGTTGATATGACGCCTGATATGTTGAGCAAGGCAAGAGCGGGTATTTCTAAATTTACAGAAAAAACCGGCCTGAACAATGTCGAATTCCGATTAGGTGAAATCGAGAACCTGCCTGTCGCTGATAATAGCGTTGATGTGGTCATTTCAAATTGTGTAATAAATCTTTCGCCTGCAAAACAGCAGGTCTGGAATGAAATCGGCAGAGTTTTAAAGCCCGGCGGAAAAGCCTGTATTTCCGATTTGGCGTTGAAGATGCCTTTGCCGCAGGAAGTTCAAAAATCGGTTGCCGCTTTGGTTGGATGCGTTGCCGGAGCTGTACTTATCGATGATTCGATAAAGATGGCACAGAACGCCGGTCTGACAAATATAAAAACGGAAGAGAAAATTTACAATTTCGATATTCTTGAAGATTGCAGCGATCATTTATATAGTGAAATTAAAACTTCGATGCCGAAGGATAAAAAACTTTCTGATTATATCGTAAGCGTTAATTTTACCGCTGAAAAATCTAAGGAAATTCCTGCTGCGTGCGGTTAGGATAATTGAGGAATTAAAAATGAAAAAGCTCAAAATACTTTTTCTTTGCACTGGCAATTCCTGCCGAAGTCAAATGGCCGAAGGTTGGGCAAGGCATTTGAAGGCTGATGTTGTAGAGCCTTATTCAGCGGGCATTGAAACGCACGGTTTGAATCCAAATGCGGTTAAGGTAATGGCAGAAGCGGGCGTAGATATTTCCGGCCAGCGTTCAAAATATGTTGATGAGTTAAAAGATATTGATTTTGATTATGTGATAACTGTTTGCGATAATGCAAACGAAAGCTGCCCAATGTTTCCGCGGAAAACAAAAGTTTTGCACGTTGGTTTTGACGATCCCCCCAGACTTGCAAAGACCGCAGAAACAGAACTGCAGGCACTTGATTGTTACAGACGTGTTCGTGATGAAATAAAGCAATTTGTTGAAAAATTGCCGGACAATTTAAAAGAGGTGTAATATGACGGAAAAACTTCAAGCGAAAGGATTAGGTTTTTTTGAACGCTATCTGACCCTGTGGGTAATACTCTGCATCGTTGGTGGA
>MHYA01000152.1:10217-14364 GCA_001825675.1 Planctomycetes bacterium GWF2_42_9
ACAGTATGGCGATTTATGTCGGCTCTGCTCCAGTGGTCTCTATTCCGATTGCGATATGTCTTTTCTTTATGATGTATCCGATTATGGTCAAGATTGATTTTGCCGAAGTTTTGCAGGCGGGCAAAAGCATCAAACCCGTTGGCCTTACGCTGTTTATCAACTGGGCGATAAAACCGTTCACGATGTACGCGATAGCGATTCTATTTTTAGGCGTTTTGTTCAGGGGCTTTATCGGTGCAGATGCAGTTGATCTTGTGAAAATGCCTTTTGGTCTGGATTTACCTGTTGGCGCAGTTTACGGTGTCGGTCAGGTTGTCGAATCCGGCGGCATAAAAATGCTCGAAGTGCCGCTTTGGCGAAGTTATCTCGCAGGCTGCATTTTGTTAGGCATTGCTCCTTGTACCGCTATGGTTTTGGTTTGGGGCTATCTTGCCAAAGGCAACGATGGTCATACTCTCATAATGGTCGCGATAAATTCTTTGACTATGCTTTTCCTTTATGGCCCGCTGGGCGGTTTTCTGCTTGGCGTTGGGAAATTGCCCGTTCCCTGGCAGGCACTTGTGCTTTCGATTGCGATTTATGTCGCACTGCCTTTAGCTGCCGGTTTTGTTTCCAGAAAATGGATCATAGCTGTTAAAGGGCGGCAGTGGTTTAATGAAAAATTCCTGCACTTTCTCACGCCGATAACAATTATCGCGCTGCTGATTACACTTGTGCTTTTATTCAGCTTCAAGGGCGAAACGATTTTGAATAATCCGCTTACGATTCTTTGGATTGCGGTTCCGCTGTTCATTCAGACTATTCTTATTTTCGCGATTGGTTATTGGCTTTCAAAATTATGGAAATTCAAATACTCTGACGCCGCACCATCTGCGATGATTGGCGCATCGAATCATTTTGAAGTCGCTATTGCGACAGCAACAATGTTATTCGGTTTATCGTCTGGCGCAGCTCTTGCGACCGTTGTAGGCGTTTTGATTGAAGTGCCGGTGATGCTGATGCTTGTAAAAATATGTTTAAGAACTCAAAAGTGGTTTAAAAATTAAATCAAATTTATTATCTTAGTGTCTTTGTGCCTTAGTGGCTATTAAGAAAGTAGAGGCTATATGAAAAAAATACAGATACTTGGAACAGGTTGTCCGAAATGCAAGAAACTTGCCGAACTTGCCGAACAAACAGCTAAAGAGCTTGGTATTGAATATCAGCTCGAAAAAGTAACGCAGATCAATGACATAATGAAATTCGGCGTTATGATGACGCCCGGTCTCGTTATTGATGGACAAGTAAAAGTTTCTGGCAAAGTGCCTACTATCGAACAAATTAAGGAAATGCTCAAATGAAAAATCTTTGGAAATTAATTATTATCGTAATTCTTGCGGCGGCGGTTATAGCTGTTATAACTTTAAAAAATAACCAAAAAACCGCTGAACCGCTTACAGTTGCTGACGTAAATTCGGAGCATGTTGTCGCAGATGCCAATCAACTTGCGGTCGCCCAAAAACTTCCGAAATTAATAGATTTGGGCGCCGACAAATGTATCCCCTGTAAAATGATGAAGCCGATACTTGACGAACTAACGTTGGAATACAAGGGCAAATTGGATGTAATATTTTATGATGTATGGAAAAACGAATCTTACGCGAAAAAATATAATATCGAAATAATCCCAACCCAGATTTTCTTCGACCCCAACGAAAAAGAGCTTTTCCGTCATCAGGGATTTTTCTCGAAAGATGAAATTTTAGCAAAGTGGAAAGAATTAGGTTTTGATTTGAGATAAAAATGCAAAATTTATTTGAAAATTTGACACACGCGGTAGAAGGAACAGCGACGATTGCTATAATTGCATCGTTTATCTGGGGCATTTTAAGCATTGTTTTAAGTCCTTGTCATCTTGCGAGCATTCCGCTGATTGTCGGTTTTATTGATGAGCAGGGTAAAATTTCAACCAAACGCGCCTTTTGGATTTCTACGTTATTTGCGGTGGGTATTTTAATAACCATCGGAGCTATCGGAGCGATTACAGCCGCGGCAGGCAGAATGATGGGCAACGTCGGCAGATTCGGCAATTATTTCGTTGCAGCGATATTTTTCATAGTCGGCTTGCATCTGCTCGGTGTGATACCAATGCCTTTTTCCGGCCCCGGCAGGGTTGGTATTAAGCAAAAAGGTTTGATTGCGGCATTTATTCTCGGTTTGGTTTTCGGAATCGCACTAGGTCCTTGTACATTCGCGTATATGGCGCCAATGCTTGGCGTTACTTTCAAGGTCGCATCGACAAATGTTTGGTATGGCATATTACTTTTGGTCGCGTATGGCATCGGCCATTGTTCGGTAATTGTTTTTGCCGGCACATTCACGGAAGTCGTTCAGCGGTATATGAACTGGAACGAAAAATCAAAAGGGTCGGTAATTCTCAAGAAAATCTGCGGCATACTTGTGCTTGCAGGCGGCCTGTATATGATTTATACTGCTGCTTAGTTCAATTTACTAAGGGCAGATATGCTTCAAAAATTTATTTATCTTGCGTTGGCGGGGGCCGCGGGTACTTTCGCTCGTTATTGGCTTGGCGGCCTGGTTCAGAAACACATTTCTATTGGATTTCCGTATGGCACTGCCGTTGTAAACATCGTCGGCTGTCTGTTTTTTGGTCTGCTTTGGGCGATGATGGAAAACAGACTTGCTCCCGGCGGCCAGATGCGAATAATCATTTTCGTCGGCTTTTTCGGCGCTTTTACCACTTTTTCAACGTTTATGTTTGAAACCGTTCAGTTGCTTGACGAGTCGCAATGGTTTTGGGCTGCCGGGAATATTGTGCTGCAAAATGCGATTGGAGTTTCGTGTATGTTCGCCGGGTTGGCGATTGGAAAATATATTTAAGTGAAAGGTTCGCTATGAAATTGCCGTCCGAGTCGGAGTTGTTGAGAATTTTTATTGGCGAAGCGGATAAATTTGAAGGAAGGCCGCTCTATGAGGCGATAGTTAATCTTGCTCGTCAAAAGGGAATGGCCGGTGCTACTGTGCTGCGGGGATTAATGGGGTTTGGGGCAGACAGCCGAATGCACTCGGCGAAAATTTTAAGGCTTTCGGAAGATTTGCCAATCGTTATTGAGATTGTCGATGCGCCAGAAAAAATTGAGGCATTCTTGCCAAACCTCGACATTATGATTAAAGAAGGAATGGTTACGCTTGAGTCTATTAAGGTAATTGCGTATAGATATAATTCCAACGGATAAGGATGCCTAATGCAAACTAACAAAAAAGCTGCGATGGGATTTATCGTACTGATGGGTTTTGTTAGCTTATTGGCGGATATGACTTATGAATCCGCCAGAAGCCTGGCAGGGCCTTATTTAAATATATTAGGTGCAAGCGCGGTGGTAGTGGGCTTTGCCGCAGGCGCTGGCGAGCTTTTCGGCTACGGCCTTCGTTTTTTTTTCGGCCTTTTAAGCGATAAAACGCAGCGTTACTGGACAATCACAATTATCGGCTACATCATTAATATGCTTGCTGTACCGATGCTGGCGTTAGCGAATCATTGGCCTTTAGCTGTCTCACTGATGATTGCCGAGCGGATCGGCAAAGCGATTCGAAATCCCGCTCGTGATGCTATGCTTTCCAGTGCGACATCTTCCGTTGGCCGCGGCTGGGGATTCGCCATTCACGAAGCGATGGATCAGATCGGAGCAATGACAGGTCCGATTATCGTAATGATCGTGCTTGCGGTAACTAAAAATTCATACAAATATGCTTACGCAGTCTTGGCAATACCGGCTTGTTTAGCGATTGCGATTGTTATCATATCAAGATTTATTTATCCGCATCCGCACAAACTCGAAAAAGATACCACTGTTGTGGACGATGGGAAATTGCCGAAAGTTTTCTGGTTTTATCTTGCCGCGGTTGGATTGATAGCGGCAGGTTTTGCTGATTACCCTCTCGTTGCTTTTCATATCAAGCAGAAAGCGATTTTCGATGATAAGTGGATTCCGCTGCTCTATGCGATCGCGATGGGAATCGACGGCGTGGCCGCTCTTATTTTCGGTAAATGGTACGATAGAGTCGGTATGCTTTCACTCGCCTCGGCGGTTGTGATTTCGGCGTTCTTTGCGATTTTCGCATTCGCCTCCGGCCCCGTAATGATTGT